>NZ_JAOTID010000027.1 GCF_026163695.1 Shumkonia mesophila
GCAACCGCCCGCCCTATCAGCCGGTGACCACCGTCGACCGAACGCTGGCCGACATCGAGCAGCGCTTCGCCATCTGACGGTTCATGACACTCCCGACGGGATTTGCATCAAAAAGCTACGCCTTCGTGGAATGCTTCAATGGGTGATTCCGCGACGAATGCCTGAACGAAAAAGTCTTCGCCGACCTTGCCGAGGCGCGAGCCAACATCGAACGGTGGCGCCAGGGCTACAACCAGGTGCAGCCCCACTCGGCCCACGGCGGCCTCACACCAGAGGTCGCGCGCATCCGATCCGCGGGCGATCGGCTGCGCAACCCCGACCAGCTCTGCCGATCGCCCGCAACCATCCCGGCGGCGGAGGCAGTATGAACAACGAGGACTCTCATTATCAACGAGGGGCCAACGGGGAGCAGGTCACCATGGCTTCGAATTCATCGGCAGTGGCGTAAGACGTCTGGGTTCCCGGCTTGGTGATGGAATCGGCGGCGTACCGGACGGCCTTCTGCAAGGCCGCATCCAAATCGTGGGTTTCGGTGAAATAGCGCGCGAAACTGCCGATGAAGGCATCGCCGGCCCCGGTGGTATCGACCGGCTTAACGGCCACGGCGTCAATTTTCCGGGTTCCCTGGGGCGTTACCAACAACGCACCCTTTCCACCCATGGTCACGATGACCGTGCGAATCCCCTTGGCCATCAAGGAACGGGCGGCGGTTTCGATCGCCTTTTCGCCGTCGACCGGCAGGCCGGACAGGATCGCCAGCTCGCTTTCATTGGGCACCAGGAAGGTGACGTCGGTAATCCGCGCCGGGTCGAGGTCGGGGGCGGCGGGCGCCGGGTTCAGCAGGGTCGGAATCCCATGGCGGGCGCCGAACGCAATGGTGTGGTAGGCGGTTTCGAGGGGAATTTCGAGCTGCATGACGATAAGCTCGCAGCCCTTGAGGTCGTCGGCGGCAAGGTCGACATCCCGCGGCTTCAGTTCGGCGTTGGCACCCTTGATGATCAGGATGCTGTTCTCGCCCGACGGCTCGACGAAGATCGGCGCCACGCCGCTGGAGGTTCCCGTAACCCGCTGCACGTGACGGGTGTCGATACCGAGATCGCGGAAATTGCGGATAGTGTTGTCGGCAAAGATATCGTCGCCGACCTTGGTCACCATCATCACCCGGGCGCCCAGCTTGGCGGCGGCCACTGCCTGATTGGCGCCCTTGCCGCCACAGCCCATGCGGAAGGTCGGCGCCTCGATGGTTTCACCCTTGCCGGGCATGCGGGTCACATAGGTGATCAGGTCAACCATATTGCTGCCGACGACGGCGATCTTACCGGACATGGAGCCTCTCCTCTTTCCTTGCCTTACAATGCGCGGATCGTTTGTTCGGCGCGGGCCGCCGCTTCGGCGTCGAGATAGCCCAACCGCACGGCAAAATGGGCGGCGCCGCCACTGGGCAGGCTCCGCACGTGTCCTTTTTTGCGTTCAGCAAGATAGCCTTCCGGCTCGCACGTCGCCGGCGAGGCGAAGGCACAGACCTTCTGGTCGCCGTTGACCAGCACCCAGCGCACGGTATGTGGAAATGTCTTGGGATCGTAAGCGATATGGAACGCATCGCCCTGGGTGCGGCGCATCATCTGCCGGACCAGGCCATCGGCCCCGACCCGCAGGCCCCGGATGTAGAAGACCTGCTCGGGATTGTAGCGTTCCGGCACATCGAGGACCTCCATCAGCGAGGGGTCCTTGGCCAGCGCGTCGATGAACCCAAGGTATTCGGGGGTGGTTTTGACATGGCCCGGCACAACGGTCCGCACGACGGTTGCCGCCGGGGAAAACGGCGCCGGCTGGATGATCCGCGCCCCCTCGCAGAAGGCGAAGTTGACGTGGCACATGTACATGAGGTCCATGGCGTCGCACGAACGGTTCTCGACGTCCATGATGATGTCGAACAGGGTGGCCATCGGCCGCAAGATCACCCGCGGGCGGGCGATATAGTGGGCACCGAAGCCCATCACGTATTCACGCGCACCGGTCACGGCGACGAAGGGGCCTTCGGCATCCTCGCCAACATCGAGGCCGGCCTGGTCCATCGGGGCGCACGGCATCTCGCCGTGCGGGGGATGGTCGTCGGCGGGCGACGGACATCCGTTGCGCAGCAGGCCGGAATGATAGGCGAGGCAGCCGTAGGTGCCGACGATGACATCGGCCGGGCGGGGCATGGAGAACATGTTCGCCATGGTCAGATCGACGCCGTCGAACACCGCGTCCCAGATCATCTGGCCGAGGAAGGGCAGGACAACCAGATGTCCGCGGGCGTTGGCCAGGCGGATCGCCTCGACGCCGCTGTCATAGCGGAACAGCGAAACCTCGATGCCGGCGGTTTTGGCAACGGTCCGCTCGTCGGCGGTGAAAAAACTCTTGCGCAGGGCGAACGACACCGGATGCATGGCGTCCTCCAAGGGTTAACGAGACCAGTTTTTATAGGCGTTGATGGCGATCACCAACAGCAGGAAGGCGCCCCAGATAAAGTCGATCAGATGGTTGCTGAAGCGCAGGATCTGGAAGCCGCTGGACAACAGCATCAGGGCCACCACGGCGATGCTCACGCCAAGCACCGACCCCTTGCCGCCGGCCGGGTTGGTGCCACCCAGCACGGCGATCAGGACTGCCTGCAGCAGGTACGACGTGCCGTAATCGGACTTGGCCGCGTTGGTCCGCCCGGACAGGATGATCCCCGCCAGGCTGGCCAGCCCGCCGCACAGCATATAGCTGTAAAAGATCATGCGCGTCTTCCTCAGGCCGGCGAACACCGCCGCCTTGGGGTTGGTGCCGATCAGAAGCAGGTTAACGCCGATCGTCGTGCGCGACAGGATGAAGGCGATGATCGCGGCCACCCCGACGAACAGCACGAACGGCAGCGCAACCCCCAGGACCTTGCCGTTGCCGATGAAGGCCCAGGCCTGCGGGAAGCCGACGATCGCCGGGCCGCCGGTCATCACCAGGGCAAGGCCGGTGAAAACCTGCCCGGTCCCGAGCGTCGCCAGGATCGGCGTGATCTTCAGCCGGGTGATGAGAAAGCCGTTCAGGGCCCCGGCGGCCACGCCGACGACCAGGGCCAGCAGGATGCCGAGGGCCACCACGGTCACCTCTCCACCGGCGCCGGCGTTTTTCAGGACCGCGTGAAAGAAGACCCCGGCCAGGATGCCCGACAGGTTGGCGATTCCCACGACCGACAGGTCGATGCCGCCGGTCAGCATGGCGACCATCATGGCGACCGACAGCAGGCCCAGTTCGGGAAACATGTAGGTGATGGACTCGAAATTATAGAAACGCAGGAACTTGTCGGGGCTCAGGGCGGCCATGACGATGAAGATGACGATCGTCATGGCGACAAGCTGGACGATGTTGTTGTCGCGATTGACCAGATTGCGGAAGTCGATGGAAAGTTTCATATCGGGTTTCCAATCAGGCCAGGCGCTTGCGGTCGCGCCAGGCGGTCACGGCCGTCGCGATAATGATGACGATGCCCACCACCACCCGCTGCCAGGTGGTATCCACCTTCATGATGATTAGGCTGTTTTTGACCATGACGAGCATGAAGACGCCCAGCATGGTTCCCAGCACGCTGCCCCGGCCGCCGAAGATGCTGGCGCCGCCCAGCACCACGGCGGCGATGACGTCGAGCTCCAGCCCGACGAAATCGCGCGGATTGGCCAGCCAGATCATGCCGCTGTGCAGCAGTCCGGCGAAGCCCGCCAGAAGGCCCGCCGTACAATAGATGAAGAAAAGCGTCTTCCGGATGTTGAAGCCGGCCCGCTTGGCCGCCTCGGCGTCGCCGCCCAGCGCGTAGACGCTGCGCCCGATCATGGTCTGGCGCAGGATCAGGTGAACGGCGAGCGCCAGCCCCAGATAGACCAGGACCATTGCGGTCAGGCCGAAATGGGTGCCGTCCGGCTTGGTCACGCTGACGATTTCGGTCTTGGCGAAGTCGATCAGCACCTGCGGCATCTTGTTGATGTTGATCATGCTGGTGCCGACGACCCCCAGCAGGAAGCCCCGCACCATGCTGCCGGTGCCCAGGGTGACGATCAGCGGGATCATGCGGAACTTGTAGACGAAGAAGGCGTTCAGGCAGCCGAACAGCAGCCCCATCGTCGCGGCGGCGATGAATGGGATGATCACGCCGTCGTAGCTGAAATACAGCATCCCCTTGATGGTCAGATACATGGCGGCGACGGCGAAAGCGGGAAACGACACATCGATGCCGCCCGAGATCATCACGATCAGGACGCCGAGGGCCATGATGCCGATGACGACGTTACTGCGCAGCAGGCTGAACAAATTGTCGAGTTGCCAGAAGGCCGGATTGACCAAGCCGATAAGAACCATCGCGCCAAGCAGGATGGCGGCGATGACGGTTTCTGATCTGCGGAAAAGCTTCATCGCCGCCCTCTCACGTAAGCGCCTTGAGTTTGTCGCTGACGTCGCGCTCGGTGGCCACACGGGTATCGATATCCTCGACGAACCGGTTGCGGTGCATGACGATGATGCGATTGCAGTTCTGGACCAGTTCCAATACGTCGTCGGAAATCATCAGCACGGCGAGGCCCCGCGTCCGGGCCAGTTCACGGATCTTGTGGTGGATTTCGGCCTTCGATCCGACGTCGACGCCGACCGTCGGCCCATTGAGGATCAGGACCTTGGCGTTGGTCAGAAGCCAGCGTCCGAGAACCACCCGCTGCTGGTTGCCGCCGGACAGCTCGCCGACGAGCTTTTCGGCGCTGGGCGTGGCGATCTGCATCGCGGCGACGGTGTCCTGCGTAACCGCCTGCGCGCGGGCGCCGTCGATGACGAGGTGCGATGCTAGCGAATCATAGGATGTCGCCAAGAGGTTGCGCGCGATGGACTGGCTGAGGAACAGGCCTTCGGTCAGGCGGTCCTCGGGCACGTAGGCGATGCCCGCGTCGATCGCCTTGCGCACGCTGGTCAGCGCCACCGGCTTGCCGTCGATCCGGACGGTTCCGCTGTAATGGGGAACCATGCCGAACAGGGCCAGCGCGATATCCGTCCGTCCGGATCCCAACAGGCCGGACAGGCCGACGATTTCCCCGGCGTGAATCGTCAAGTTCAGGCTTTCGAACAGGTGCGGCGCCGACAGGTTCTCGATCTCCAGGCGCGGGGTCTGGGGGGCGGAGGTGTCCGGCTGCCAGGTGAAGCTTTCGGTCAGGATGTCCAGGCCCGTCATGTGGCGGATCACCAACGCCTCGTCGAAGTCGCCGATCGGGCCTTCGGCGACTTTGCGCCCGTTGCGGATCACCGTCAGACGCTCGCTGATTTCCAGCATCTCGCGGATCTTGTGGCTGACGAACAGGATGGCGATGCCGTCGCGCTGGATGTCGCGGACGATGCGGAAAAGCGTCTCGACCTCCTTGCGGGTAAGCGCGGTGGTCGGCTCGTCCATGATGATCAGGCGGGCGTCCGACATCAGGGCGCGGGCGATGGCGACAATCTGCTTGCCCGCCGTCGACAGGGTTTCGACGTCGGCGTCGAGGTCGATATCGACGCCCAGCCGGGCTATGGCGCGGCGCGCCACTTCCCTTACGTTGCGCCAATTCACCAGCCGGCGCCGGGCCCTGAGCTCGCTGTTGAGGGCCAGGTTCTCCGCCACGCTGAGGTTTCCGAACAGCGAGAAGTCCTGGTAGATCACCTGGATCGCGTGGCCGATGGACTCGATCGGCGTCAGATGGCGGACGGCCGTGCCGTTGATCCGGATTTCGCCGGCATCGGGCTGATAGACCCCCGAGATGATCTTGATGACGGTCGACTTGCCCGATCCGTTCTCGCCGGCCAGACAATGGATCTCGCCCGGTCGGATGGTCAGCGAGATGTCGTCCAGCGCCCGGACGCCGGAAAAATTTTTGCCGATATTGTGCAGTTCGATAAGAGCGTCTGACATCGGAATCCCGATCCATAAGGGACGTTCGCGTCGGGAAGATGGGACGGAGGCGCCGGTGGGCGACGCCTCCGCCGTCCGGTGGTCAGAAATTGTACTTGGACATGTTGTCCTTGGTGACGCCGACCCAGCCGGCGCCGTACAGCAGGTTGGGTCTGCCCGCGACCGGCGTAATCAGTTTGGTGTAACCCGGCAGCCCGAGGTCGAGGCCGGCCTTGATCTCGCCGTTCTTCTTTTGCAGGGCCATCACCGCCAGAATATTCATGGCGTATCCGGCAACGGCGGGATCCCAAAACTGGATGTACTGGATGTCACCGCCCTTGAGGTATTCGCCGGCAACCGAAACCAGGCCGGTCCCCGAGAAGAACAGCTTGTCCTTGAGGCCGCGTTCGGCGATCAGGCGTCCGGCCCCCGCCGAAGTCGGCATCGGCCCGCCGACGATCCCCTTGATGTCGGGATAGGTGGTGAGGACTTCCTTCAGCTTGTTGTAGTCGGTGTTGGCGTCGTCATAGGTTTCCAGGCGCTGGGTCGCCAGCGTCATCTTCGGGAAGTGTTGCTTCTGATAGGCGATGGCGCCGTCAATCCATTCGTTCTGCGACTTCGAGGTCAGGCTGCCGACCGTGGCGACGTATTTGCCCTCGCCCTTCATGTAGCCGCCCAGGATTTCCATCAGCTTGGCGCCGTAGGCCAGGTTGTCGAAGGCCTCCAGCACATAGTCGGCGTTCTGGATGTTCGAGGCTTCATGGGCGATCACGACGATCCCCCGGTCGCGCGCCTTCTTGAGAACGGGTTCGACCGCCTCGACCGAGAACGGCACGATGCAGATCGCATCGACGCCCTGGGCGATCAGATTCTCGACGATCTGGACCTGGGCGGCGGCATCGGCCTGGCTGGGGCCGACCATCCAGGTATCCTGTCCGGTGTCCGCTCCGAATTGCTTTACGCCATCGCGCATCCGGTCGAACCAGGCGATGCCGTCGACCTTGACCACGGTGGCGATGGAATACTTCTTGCCGGTGGCGCTGGTCACAATGTCCTTGCGGACCTGCGAGGTATCGACGGGACCATTCGCCGCGAACGCCGAACCGGTGGCGAGGGCGGTGGCAAGAACTAACGATGTCAGTAACGTCTTCATTCTGTCCTCCATCTGTTTGTCCTCCATCAGGGTTCTTTTATTGTCGATTTCCGCTGTTACCGGCGGCCCGATCGTTGAGGCATACAAGCGCTGGATGTCTGCCCCCCGTTCAATCCGAAACGATGGCGACGCTGGCGCTGGCGCCGATCCGCGATGCCCCGGCGTCGATCATCTGCACGGCATCGGCATAGGTCCGCACGCCGCCCGACGCCTTGACGCCCAAGGCGTCGCCGACGGTCCGGCGCATCAAGGCGACGTCGTCCGCCGTCGCCCCGCCGCGGCTGAATCCGGTTGACGTCTTGACGAAATCCGCCCCGGCGTCGCGGCTGATCTGACAGGCGGTCACCTTCTCGTGATCCTCAAGAAGGCACGTCTCGATGATGACTTTCAAAAGGGCCTTGCCGCAGGCTTTCTTGACGGCGGCGATGTCGTCGCGGACGGCCCGCAGGTCCCCGGCCTTCAGGCTGCCGATGTCGATGACCATGTCGACTTCCTGCGCCCCATGGGCGACGACCCATTCGGCCTCCGCCGCCTTCAGTGCGGTCGGTATCGCCCCCAACGGAAAACCGATCACCACGCACGTCCGAACCGCGCTGCCAGCAAGCGCCGAGGCGACGAGCTGCGTATGCAAGGGGTTGACGCACACCGAATGGAAACCATGGGTGACGGCTTCCTCGCACAGGTGACCAACGTCGCTCGCCGTCGCATCGGGCCGCAGAATCGTATGGTCGATGAACTTGGCGAGATCGGTGGGTTTCCGGATGGCTCGGACGGCCCCCATGGACGGTGAACTCCTTGATCGACACGCATCAAGCGTGTGTTATTTTTATAACATAATATGAGATAATATTTTCATGAATAGCGCATTTATGTCAAGATTAAAGCATGAAATGTTATGATGTGGCGTGACAGCTTGAGCTTGCTTGTTGTATGGGGGGGGGCGTTATACGAGGAGGGATACCGGTAGCCAGCGAGGCCAAGTCGGTTTGGGGGACTGCGCTTGGCGTGCTTTGAGCGCGCCGGGCAACGCGTTGGCGAGAATTCCGGTCGGCAAGTGTTTATGATCCGTCTGGATGCCGCTTGATGGGTGCAGGGATTGGTGGGGAAAACAATGCAAAAGCAAAGGGTCAGCCGATTAGCCGTCCTGGCAGAGGCCCTCGAGACGAGGGGCTCACTGCATCTCAAAGAAGCAGCTGCCCTGCTCGGCGTCTCGGAGATGACGGTGCGCCGCGATGTCGCTTCCTGCGAGGGACGGTTCACCTATCTGGGCGGACATATCGTCAGTGCTCAGAACGAACCCGGCAGTATGGGATATTTCCTCGACCGCGAAGCGGACAGCAACATCGACAACAAGCGTGAGGCTTGTGAACAAGCCGTGTCGTCCATCGAAAACGGCGATACCATCTTCATCGACTGCGGCACCACCATGCCCCATCTGGCTAGGCGCATTCCCGCCGGGTTGTCCCTGACGGTTGTCTGTTACGCAATGAATGTGGCGGAAATCGTCTGTAAGAAGCCAAATCTCAAGGTCATTCTCCTAGGGGGAATCTACCATCCATCCTCGGCTTCGTTCGCCAGCGCCGAGGCATTGGAAATGCTGCGGAAGATCGGTATCAACAAGGCCTTCCTGTCGGCTGGCGGCGTGCACGAAAAGCGGGGCGTAAGCTGTTCAAATTTTCACGAGGTCCCGGTCAAGCAGGCAGCCATCGCCATCGCACTCCGCAAGATCGTGGTCGTCGACTCCAGCAAGTTGGGCAAGGTCAAACCGGCCTTTTTCGCCGGCCTCGACGACATCGACACCATCGTGACCGATTCCGGGTTGGACGAACACTATCACGCCCTGTTCGCAGGGGCCGGGATCGAGTTGCACGCGGCGCCCCCGCGCTGCGGGAACATCGAGGGAGATCGCGGCCTTCGCCGCTGATCCCGCCGGCCTCAGGCGGCAAGCTGCCGGGCATTGTCACGGGAACAGGTTGCGGAACATCTAGATGTGAATACTGACGTGAGCCCGGAAAATTCCTCCGAGAATGGGTAGAGCCCGTCGCAAGACGAGGAGACGGACGAATGAAGCGCAGCCGGTTCACGGAAGAGCAGATCATTGGCGTCCCGCGGGAGCAGAAGGCCGGGGGGAAGACGGCGGACGTTTGCCGCCGCCACGGGGTCAGCGAGGCGACCTTCTATAAGTGGAAGGCCAAGCGCCGGAGGCGCTGGAGGCGGATTTTTGCGCTTCCATAATGCGGGTAGAAAAAGCCTCTAGACCATTGATCTGGCGGATATTTTTTGGTTGCGGGGGCTCGCAACCATCTTAACTTGTCGACAGTCTGTCCGTACCGGAATTACTGTCGACCCGTTCGGGCAGATTTACGGATGGGGCACCGTGGTTACGGTCAATCACGGGACCGTTCCGGACCGCGAGGTGTTTAGTCCCGTCATTCCTGATCGGCCGACAAAGTCCTGAAGACGACCAATTTGGGATTGTTGATCGAACTCAGGTATTCGATCGGTTGCTTGTCTTTGGTCTCGACCACCAGCTTCAGGGCGAGAACCGCCGTGCCGGGTTCGACGTCAAGAAGCCGGGCCTCGATCTCGTTGACGTAGGCCACGGTGATCGTCCGTTCCGCGTTAACGGTCTCGATGCCATAACGCGATCCCAGCAACCCGTAAAGCGACTGGCCGGAGACCAGATCGTCGGCGGTCAGGCCCGGCACCAACCGCGACACCAGGTGGCTCGTCTCGATACTGAACGGCGTGGCGTCGATGCTCCATACCCGGCGGACAATGATGATCTCGTCGCCCTCGTCTATCTTCAACCTGTCGGCAACCTTGGAGCCGGCAGTGGCGATCTGGAAGTGGAGCAGCTTGTTGCTCGGCGCTCCGCCCAGGCCGGTAATGACACGGTGCACGCCGACCGAACGGTAGATGTCGACGCGGCGTACCATCTTGGGAGCGGCGACACGGGTCCCGCTGGTGCCATTACCCTCCAGCAGGCCGGCCTTGATCAAGTTGTTGACGGCGCGCCGCACGGTCAAGCGGTTGACGCCGAGGGCGGCGGCCAGATCGCGCTCCGACGGCAGCCGATCTCCGGGCGCATAGTCAGTGGACTTCAGAAGCTCTTTGATGTGTTCTTCGACCTTCTGGTAGCGAAGCATCGTCATGCCATTCCTCGACCGGGTTTCACCGTCCGGCAAACAGGCCTACCATCGGCGCCCCCATTCCTGCGAAGCCGGAATAGACCACCAGCCAAGCCCTCCATTACGATCGCAGCCAGATTCACGCTTGTGAGCGGGCGGAACGGCGATGTCAACCGGCGTTCGCGGGATTCACTGGATGCGCCGCACCGGCGATGGCAGAAACCAGACCAGATACAAAAATATTATCCCAATATCTTGAATTGGGCTATTATCTGGTCTAGTTTATGACAAAATAAGGATCGTGAGGGAAGCCCGTCATGGCCGCAGGTTCGAATCCCGCAAGGATGGCAAAGCCGTGACGAATCCCCCCATCCGCCTGCTCGGGCTCGGCGACAACACCGTCGACATCTACGTGGATCGGAACATCATGTTCCCCGGCGGCAACGCGGTCAACGTGGCGGTGCTCGCCAAGCGCCTGGGAAGCGCCGCCGGCTATCTGGGCTGCCTCGGCAACGACGCCTTCGGCAGCCTGTTGCACGATGCCCTATCGGCCGAAGGGGTGGACCTTTCCCGCTGCCGTCGCATCGACGGCGAGAACGCCCATGTGCTGGTCCGGCACCGCGACGGCGACCGGGAGTTCGTAAAATCGACTGCGGGCGTGCGGGCACGCTACGAACTGGATGCCGGCGACTTCGCCTATATCAAGGGCTTCGACGTCGTGCACTCCAGCTATTGCAGCGACAACGACGCGATGATCCCGGCCATTGCGGCGGCCGCGACTCGGCTGTCTTACGATTTCTCCAACCGCTGGACCGACGACAGGAGGACCCGTTTGGCGCCCCATGTGGACATTGCCTTTCTGTCCCATGCGGGCCATCCCGACCCGGAATGCATCGAAATGCTGCGCCAGTGGTCGTCGGCGGGGCCGCGGACGGTGGTGATGACCCGCGGCGGCGACGGGGCGTTCGCCTATGTGAACGGCACGCTCTACCGCCAGGAGGTTCTGCCGACCCCCGTCGTCGATACCCTCGGTGCGGGGGATGCCTTCATCGCCGGTTTTCTCACACGCTACCTGGCCGACGGCGCCGTCCAGCCGGCGTTGCAAAGTGGCACCCGCACGGCCGCCGCCGCCTGCGGCTGGCTGGGCGGCTTCGGCCACGGAATCCCGATCACCGGGCTGTCGCCCGAAGAGATGTCTCTGAGCGCTCGCTCATAAACCAGAAAAAAAGAACGGTGAACTATGGACAACGCATTTGAACGGAATATCCAGGCCGCACTGGCGGCCGTCGCCAAGCGCGAGAAACTGGCCAACGTCTTCTTCGTCGCGTGCGGCGGTTCGTTCGCGCAGATGCACGCGCCGAAGTACGTCCTGGATCGCGAGTCCGCCTCGCTGGTCGCCGAGACGTACAATTCGGCCGAATTCGTCGCCCGCGACCTGCCCAGGCTGGGATCCTCCAGCGTGGTCGTCTTGTGCTCCAGTTCGGGCAACACGCCGGAAACCGTGGCGGCGGCCAAGTTCGCGCGCGAACATGGCGCCTACACCATCGGCCTGACCACCAAGCCCGAATCCGACCTCGCCAAGGCCGTCGACAGCGTCGTTCTCTATGTCTCGAAACCGGTGGAAGGCAACGCGGACGGTGTCGGCCCCGCCCTGCTCAGCCTGGCGTTCGGGCTTCTGCGCGACCGCGAGGGCAACCGCAAGCACGAGGCCCTCGCCAGGAGCCTGTCGGCCCTGCCCGGCCTGGTGGCCCGCGCCCAGGCGGCCCATGACGCGGACGCCCTGCGCTGGGCCAAGGCCGTGAGGCGCGAGCCGGTTATCTATACCCTGGCCAGCGGCCCCAACTACGGCGTCACCTATTCGTTCTCCATCTGCATCCTCCAGGAGATGCAGTGGATTCACACCCAAGCCATCCACGCCGGCGAATACTTCCACGGTCCCTTCGAGATCACCGACGACATGGTTCCCTTCATCCTGGTGCTGGGGACCGGCGCGTGCCGGAAGATGGACCAGCGGGCACTCGATTTCACCCGCAAGTTCACGGACAAGATCCTGACCATCGACATCGAGGCACTCGATCTCGCCGGTATCGAGACCGATGTCATCGACTACATGCAGCCGCTGATCCTCCAGCCGCTATTGCGCACCTACGCGATCCGTCTGTCGGAATCGCGCGGCCACCCGCTGACGGTACGCCGCTACATGTGGGCCATGGAATACTGAGAAAATCGGCGAGGCGATGCGGTGAGGGAATAATCCCATGAGTTGGATGATCGGCGTTGATGTCGGCGGCACGTTCACGGACTTTTTCGCCTTTGACGGCGGGTCCGGGCAAATCCGCTATTGGAAGCGCCCCTCCACTCCGTCCAACCCCACCGACGCGGTGATCGCCGGGCTTCGCGAGCTCAGCGCCGCCCACGGGATACCGCTGGGCGACGTGGAGCGTCTGTGCCACGGCAGCACGGTGGCAACCAACACGCTAATCCAGCGGCGCGGCGCGGCGGTGTCGATGGTGACCACCAAGGGCTTCCGCGACGTCCTCGAAATCGGCCGCCAGGTCCGTCCCGCCATCTACGACTTCCAGCTCGATCAGCCCGAGGCCCTGGTGCCTCGCCGGCACCGCTTCGAGCTCGGCGAGCGCACCACGGCGGACGGTTCGGTCCGCACGCCCGTGGATTCTGAGGGCCTGGGCCGCGTCATCGAAGCGCTCCGCGCGTCGGGGACCGAGGCGGTGGCCGTGTGCTTCCTGTTTTCCTACCTGCGCCCCGATCACGAGCGCGAGGTGGGCGACGCGCTGCGCCGGGCGCTACCCGGGATGGCGATCTCGCTGTCGTCGGAGGTCCAGCCGGAGTTCCGCGAGTTCGAGCGGTTTGCCACCACGGTGATCAATGCCTATCTCCAGCCGCGGCTCGACGTCTACCTGTCGTCCCTGGTGGATACGGTGAAGCAGACCGTTCCCGGGGCGCGGGTCGGCATCAACCAGTCGAGCGGCGGCCTGATGTCGCTCGATGTGGCCCGCGCCTTTCCGGTCCGCATGGCGCTGTCGGGACCGGCGGCGGGCGTGGTGGGGGCTATCCAGATCGCCCGCGAGGCCGAGCGGCCGAACATCATCACCCTCGACATCGGCGGTACCAGCGCCGACGTGGCCCTGATCCAGGACTACAAGACCGAATTGAGCCACGGCCGTGACGTCGACGGCTTCCCCATCATGCTGCCGATGATCGACATCACCACGGTGGGCGCGGGGGGCGGCTCCATCGCCTGGTTCGACGCCGACGGCCTGTTCAAGGTCGGCCCCCAGAGTGCCGGCGCGGAACCGGGACCGGCGTGCTATTGCCGGGGCGGCACGCTGCCGACCGTGTCGGACGCCAACCTCGTGCTCGGCCGCCTCAGCGAAACCCTGCTGAACGGCGAGATGCGGCTGGATGTCGAACCGGCCCGCAGGGCCATCGCCACGGTCGCCGATCCCATGGGCAAGACGGTCGAGGAGGCCGCGCTCGGTCTGCTGGAGGTCATGGTCGTCAACATGGTGCGCGCCATCCGCACGCTGTCGGTGGAACGGGGCCACGATCCGCGCGACTTCACGCTCATGCCCTTCGGCGGCGCCGGCGGCCTGCATGCCCGCGACGTGGCGGTGGCCCTTGGCATGAGGGAAATCCTCATTCCCCTGGCGCCGGGCATCGTCTGCGCCCAGGGCCTGGCGGACGCCGACCTGCAGGAGAACTTCGTCCTCAGCAGCGTGTTCCCGTGCACATCCGAGACGATGGAGAACCTGCGCGAGCGGCTCTCGGCCCTGGAGCGACAGGCGGCGGTCTGGTTCGAGGCCGAAAAGACAAATCCAACCCGCCGGCAAATCGACTTCTCGCTCGACACCCGCTTCAAGGGCCAGAACTTCGAGCTCACCGTCGATGTCGGCACCGGCACCGGAAACGGCGACATCGACATCGCTTCGCTGCCGGTGATCCTCGAGCGCTTCTTCGCCGCCCACGAGCGGGCCTATGGCTTTGCCAACCTCGAGGCACCGGTCGAGATCGTCAACTGCCGGGCCACGGCGCGGGCCTCGCTGGGCGCGCCGCGGCCCGCCAAACGAGCGATCACCACGACCCGCACGCCCATGGCGACGCACACCCGCCCGGTCCGCTTCTCCGCCACCTCCACCATGACGACCCCGGTTTTCAGCCGCGACGCCCTGCAACCCGGAGACGCCATCGTCGGACCGGCCATCATCGACCAGATGGACGCCACGACCGCCATCTTCCCCGGCGACGTCGCCCGCGTCGATGCCTATGGAAACATCCTCGTCACGGTGAATCAGAGCCATGCCTAAGCCCGTCGCCCACGACCCGATCACCCTCGAAATCCTGTCCAACGCCTTGCGCTCGGTGGCCGACGAAACCTTCGTCGCGTTGCAGAAGAGCGCCTATTCCACCAACATCAAGGAGCGGTGCGACCACTCCACCGCGCTGTTCGACGCCAAGGCGCGCCTGGTCATGCAGGCCAAGCGCTCGCTGCCGGTTCACGTGGGCGCCATCTCCGGCACCATTTCGAAGCTGGTGGAAAAGTACCAGGGCGACATCCACGAGGGCGACGTTTTCGTCGGCAACGACCCTTACGCGGCGTCCGGCGGCCACCTGCCCGACGTCTGCATCATCGCGCCCGTTTTCCACAGCGGACGGCTGGTGGGATTCAGTGGCTGCACCGCCCACCATGCCGACATCGGCGGATCCAACGTCGGCGGGGCCAGCGGCGGCCTGACCGAGATCTTCCAGGAGGGCTTCCGCATCCCCATGGTCCGGCTGTTCAGCAAAGGGACGCTGAATCGCGACATCTTCGAGATCATGCTGCTCAACGTGCGCGGCGCCGACGAGCGGCGGGGCGACTACTACGCCCAGTTCGCGGCGGTCTCGCTCGGCGTCAAGCGGCTGAAGGAAATCTGCGACCGCTACGGCGCCGATTTCGTCGAGGCGGCGTTCGAGGAACTCATCACCCGCACCCGCGAGCGCATGGAGCGGGCGCTGGAAATGATCCCGGCCGGGGAATACACCTTCCGCGACATTCTCGACGATGACGGGGTGGCCAACCACGACCTGCCGGTGGCGGTGACGATCCGCAAGACCGACGGCCGCCTGATCGTCGATTTCACCGGCACGGCGCCGCAGACCCCGGGCAACGTCAATTCCCCCTGGGTCGATACCGTGTCGATGGTGATCTATACCTTCAAGGGATTGTTCGATCCCGACATCCCCAACAACCACGGGCTGCTCAGCGCGATCGAGGTCGAGGCGCCGCAGGGCTCGCTCGTGCGCCCCAGCTACCCGGCTGCGGTAACCAACCGCTCCTACACCAGCCAGCGGATCGTCGACGTCATCCTCGGCGCGCTGGCCGACGCCCTGCCGGAACGCGTCGTGGCCGCGTCCAACGGTTCAAATACCGGCATTTACCTCTACGGAACCGATCCGCGGACCGGCAACCCCTTCTACTTCTTCGAGACCATGGGCGGAGGCTTCGGCGGCCGGGCCACCAAGGACGGCAAGGACGCGGTCCAGGTTCACGTCACCAACACCGCCAACACGCCGATCGAGGCCATCGAACGGGAATTCCCCCTGCTGGTCGAGGAATACGCCATCGTCGAGGATTCCGGTGGCGCCGGGCGCTTCCGCGGCGGCTGCGGGCTGCGTCGCGTCATCCGCCCCCTGACGACGGACTGCACCTTCGGCGGCACCGCCGAGCGGTTCACCCACAAGCCCTGGGGGTTGTTCGGCGGCAAGGAAGGCGAGACAGGCTTCTTCGGTATCCGCAGTGCGGACGGCGCGCTGGAGGTGCTGCCGACCAAGGTTCCCCGGGTCAAGGTGACGCCCAACGACCTGGTGGTGATGCAGACCGCCGGGGCCGGCGGCTACGGCGAACCGTCGCAACGGGCGGCCGAAGCAGTGAGGGCGGACCTGAAGGACGGGAAGTTTTCCGAGGACTACATCCGCCAGCACTACGGGACGATCGATCCGGCGCCGGGAAAAGGACGATGAAGGATCGGGCCAACCGATCTGGGGCTCGCCGAAAGCCGTTTCCGCGGAACATGGGTGACTAATCCAATATTTTTAATTGGGCTAGTAATTGGGATAGTATCGTGAACTTCGAGGCCGTTTGGGTGAACGTTCAGCAGGAGAATTAACATGCGCATCACGCGAAGGAATGTCCTGCGGCTGTCGGCCGGAATGGTGGCCGCATCCGCCGTGTCGGCCTTGCCGAGGATCTCTTATGCCGCCCCCCGAAAGTGGGGCTTGGCGGACGAATACGATCCGAATTCCCTGACCGGGATCGACTGCCGGTACTTCATCGACGAGGTGAAGAAGCGGGTCGGCGACGAACTGGAGATCACCTATCACGGGGGCGGAACGCTTGGCTACAAGTCGGTGGACCAGTTCAGCGCGGTCGAGGATGGGCTCGTGGAGAGCGCGATCACGCTTACGTCGCAATTGAGCGGCATCGATCCGTTCTTCGACCTTACCTCCCTGCCCTTCCTGGTGCCGACGCTGGCGGACATGCGGAAGGTGTGGAAAATCGCCAAACCGGAATTCACCAAGATCTTCGCCGCCCACAACATGGTGGCGCTGTGGGCCATGCCCAATGCGCCGAGCGGCATTCATGCCAAGATGCCGATCGACGGGGTCGAGGCGCTCAAGGGCCTGCGCATCCGCACCTACGATGCCATCGGCACCAAGACCTTCAAGGCCGCCGGCGCCTCGCCGCTGCAGATCGCCTGGGCCGACCTGGTGCCGCAGCTTTCGACCGGCGGCGTGGACGCGGTGTTGACCTCGGCCGATGGCGGCATGCGCCTCAGCGTATGGGATTACGTGAACAACTTCACGGCCATGAACTACGTCATGGCGCTGTTCGTGATGCACGTGAACAAGGACGCCTGGGACAAGCTGTCACCGAAGGCCCGCAAGGCCCTCGAAGAGGCCTCGGAACTGGCGGACGACTACGCCTGGAAGACCACGGCCGAGTCGGTCGAGAAGGGCTACCAGGCCATGGAAGCCCACGGCATGAAGATCACTCGCGAGCCGCCGGCGGAGGCGTTCAAGGTGCTGTCCGAGGCCGCCAAACCCGTCAAGGAGGAGTGGGTGAAGAAAGTCGGCGATCGCGGCAGAAAGGTCCTCAACGAAGTCGCCAAGATCGCGGGCTGACGGCCTGCGAGGGCGTATCGCAGCTGCGGGCCTCACCCTTTGCAGGCTCTGGGTGAGGCCCGGTCCCGGCGGTTCGTCGGGGCGAACGATGCGGAGTCTGGCGGGGAGGAAAACGGGCATGGCAGAGGTCGAGGGCTGGGACCGGCCGCAGGCACCACCACGCTGGATCGGTCTGATTGCCGCGGTTTCATCGCGGCTCAACACCCTTGCCGCCGTTACCGCCGGCATTCTGCTGGTCTTGATGACCAGCCTCATCATCGCCGAAATCTGTTTGCGGTACTTTTCGCTGTCCACCTACATGACCGACGTGCTGGTGGGATACGGGGTTGCCGCCATCACCTTCCTCGCCATGGCCTGGGCCCTGGAGAAGGGGACCATGATCCGGGTAAGCGTGGTCACCCGGCGGCTGCCGCCGCCCGTCCGTCCGTGGGTGGAAGGATTCTCACTGGCCTGCGCGATCGGGGCGTTCGGATTTCTGCTGTATTTTCAGTGGTACATCCTGTCGCGTGACTTCGTCCGCGGCACCACGACCCAGCATATGATGCCCATTCCCCTTTGGATTCCCGACGCCATCTTTTTCGTCGGGCTGTCGCTTTTGTTACTTCAATTTCTCGTTCGCCTGCTTCTCCTGCTGACCACCCGATACAAATCCGACGCCACGCTGGTGCTTTAGGAGGACCGCCCACGCCCGGCGGCCGACCGGGCTTGCGGAATGGAAGGATTGCCGATGGATACGTTGACGTCCGGCCTGATCGTTCTTGCGCTTACCACCGCGTTTCTCGGCGCCGGAATGTGGATCTTCGTCGGGTTGCTGATGGCAGCACTGGGCACGTTGTCGATCACCTTGGGCTACCCGCCGACGCGGATCGGCCTGATCGCCTCCAAGGTGATCGCCTCCAAGGCGGTCTCGTGGGAACTGGCGGCCATTCCGATGTTCATCTGGATGGGCGACATCATTTTCCGCACCGACATCTCGCAGCGGCTGTTCCTCGGGCTGGCCCCGCTGGTCAAGCGGATCCCCGGCCGGCTCCTGCACACCAACGTGCTTGGCTGCGCGCTGTTTGCCGCCATCAGCGGCTCGAGTACCGCCACCTGCGCCACGGTGGGCAAGATCACCATCCCCGAACTCATCCGGCGCGGCTACGCCGTGGATCTGGCTTCGGGTTCGCTGGCCGGCGCCGGCACCTTCGGCCTGCTTATTCCGCCTTCGATCGCCATGATCATCTACGGCGTGATCGGCGAGGTTTCGATCGCCCAGTTGTTCGCCGCGGGCATCGTGCCGGGGCTGATGATGGCGGGTCTCTATTCCGGCTACATCGCTCTTCGATCCTGGCGAAACCCGGAGGCGGCACCGCGCGACGGTACGCCCATCGGCTGGCGCGAGATCCTGAAAAGCATCGGCAACCTGATGCCGATCATCATCCTCATGGTGATCGTGCTGGGCTCCATCTATTCCGGATTGGCGACGCCGTCGGAGGCCGCGGCCGTAGGCGTGCTGGCAGCCATCATCATCACCATCGCGACCGGGCAGTTCTCCTGGATGCTGATGCGGGATTCGCTGGGCGCCACCATCCGCATCTCGGCCATGCTGTGCATCCTCATCGCCTCGTCCTCCCTCCTTTCCGCGGCGATCGCCTACATCAATCTCCCCACGGCAATTTCCGAAACCATCGCGGCATGGAAGCTGTCGCCGTACCTGTTGCTGTTCATACTGACCCTCATCTACATCGTGCTCGGCATGTTCATCGACGGCTCCTCGATGACGGTGATGACCGTGCCGATCGTGCTACCGCTGGTGGTGCATGCCGGCTTCGATCCGGTGTGGTACGGCATCTATCTGATCATCATGATCGAGATGAGTGCCATCACTCCGCCCGTGGGTCTGAATCTCTATATCCTGCAGGGGCTTACGGGACGCACCTTCGAGAGCACGGTGCGGGCGACCGTCCCGTTCTTCTTCCTGCTCTGCATCGGGACCGTCACTCTGGCGATCTTTCCGGAGATCGCCCTGTGGCTTCCGAGGCATTTGTTTAGCCACTGAAGCGTTCCACAAGGCCGTTTGATCCCGGAGGCGTTTGAATGGGTGAAAATCCGCTCGATTCTGTGATCGGTGACGAAACCCTGCCGCGAAAGGTCGACGTGGTCGTGATCGGCGGCGGCATCGTCGGCACGTCCACAGCCTTGTTCCTGGCCGAGGGCGGCCTCAAGGTCCTGCTGTGCGAGAAGGGGCGGATCGGCGCCGAGCAGTCCAGCCGCAACTGGGGCTGGGTCCGCCAGATGGGCCGCGACCCCGCCGAGCTTCCGCTTGCCATCGAAAGCCTGCGGTTGTGGGAAGGGATGAATGCGAGGGTGGGCGCCGAAACCGGCTTCCGCCGCACCGGGATCACCTATCTGATCGATTCCGCCCGCGTCATGGCCGAGTACGAGGACTGGCTGACCCACGCGCGCCGGTTCGACCTGCCGTCCCGCTTCCTGGGCCGGGACGAACTGGCCGCCCATCTGCCGGGCCTGGCCCGTTCGTTCAAGGGCGCGTTCTATACCGAGAGCGACGGTCGGGGAGAGCCTGCCATGGCCGCCCCCGCCATCGCCGAGGCGGCGCGGCGGGCGGGGGTCGGCATCGCAACCGGCTGCGCGGTACGTGGCGTCGAACGTCAGGCCGGCCGAGTGTGTGGCGTGGTGACGGAACGGGGCGCCGTCGGCTGCGACGCGGCCGTTCTGGCCGGCGGGGCGTGGTCGCGCCTGTTTGCCGGCAACCTCGGCATCGACTTCCCGCAGCTTAAGGTCCTCGGTACGGTCGCCCGGATCAGCACCGTCGAGGGCGTTCCGCAGATGCCGGTCGGGGGCGGCGACTTCTCATTCTGTAAACGGCTCGACGGCAGTTTCTCGGTGGCTAGGCGCAACGCCACCCTCGCGCCGATCGTGCCGGACAGCTTCCGCCTGTTCGTCGACTACCTGCCGAGCCTTGTCAAAACCTGGCGCGAGTTCAGATTGCGCATCGGCCGCCGCTTCGTCGAGGAATGGCGAATTCCGCGGCACTGGCGGCTCGACGAGATCTCTCCCTTTGAACGCGTGCGGGTGCTCGACCCCGCCCCGATCCCCTCGCTCAATCGCGAGGGCCTGGACAATCTTCGCCGGGCGTTCCCGGCCTTCGCCGGGGCGCGGATTACCCAAAACTGGGCGGGCCTGATCGACGTGACTCCCGACGCAACGCCGGTGATCGGGCCGGTCGACGCCATTCCTGGCTTCTTCCTGGCGAGCGGCTTTTCCGGCCACGGCTTCGGCATCGGGCCGGGGGCGGGAAAGCTGATGGCCGAATTGGTCATGGGCCGGACGCCCTGCGTCGATCCTCATCTTTTCCGCCTGGACCGCTTCAAACGGGCGACGTCCATCCCAGCACGCCCCGCAGACCTACGAATACGATCTTGATGTCGCCGCCGCCGACATCGATGAAATGGGCCACGTCAACAATGCCGTCCATCTGACGTGGGTGCAGGTGGCGGTTCTTCGTCATTGGAACCGCATCGCGCCCAAGGAGGCGGTGGCCGGGCATCTGTGGGTGGCCTTGAAGCACGAGATCCGCTATCGGCACCGAGCAGAAACTGCTAGCCGGTGTGCGGCAGCACGCTGGATATTGATACACCTCTATGGTACGCCGCCTTCGAAATCGGAAGCAAATTTCCGTGGATTTCCGCCATTTTTTCCGGGTGGGGCCCCCTCCCCTAGGGGACACCAACTTTCCCCCGTCTCGTCGGCCGCCCAAAGGGCGGCTTTCGTTTGACTCCCGCCAGCGGTTGGGCCTTCCCCAAACCCCGGGGGCACGTTACGTTGGCGGCTTGGGGTGGAATTCTGCGAGGCATCATGGCCGGCGGGCGCGAGAAACTGAGCTTCCTCCTGGTCGAGGACGACGTCGAGTACGCCGAGTTTCTGCGGCTGCTCGTCGAGACCTGCTATGAAGACGCCACCATCGACAGCGCCGCCGACGTTGCCGGCGCGCTGACCCGCCTGGCGTCGCGTCCCTACGACATCTGCTTTCTCGACCACCTGCTGGGCGAGGAGACCGGGCTCGACGTGCTGCGCCAGGCCGACGCCACCCACGTGCCGACCGCGTTCATCCTGCTCACCGCCCACGCCAAGCAGGACGTGGCGCGCCAGGCCCTCGAACTGGGCGCGCTCGATTACCTGACCAAATGGCGCTTCGCCCGCTTCGAGTTCGAACGCAGCGTTTCCTATGCCCTCTACCGGCGGCGCAAGGAGCTGGAATTCCAGCGCTCGGCCCTGCGCGACCCGCTGACCGGGCTTGGCAACCGCGAGCTGTTCCACGAACAGGTCCGCATGCTGGCCGCCCAGGCGCGCCGGCGCACCGGGTGTTTCGGCCTGCTCTACATCGACATCGACGGCTTCAAGGACGTCAACGACGCCCACGGCCACAGCGTCGGTGACGAATTGCTGCGCCAGATCGCGGCGCGCATCCTCGGCCGCGCGCGGGAAAGCGACGCGGTGTCCAGGGTCGGCGGCGACGAGTTTGTCGTCGTGCTGTCGGACGTGCGCGACGCCGAGGCGGCGGCTGCGGTCGCCCGCGACATCGAAGCCGCCATCGCCGAACCCTACGCGGTCGAGGGGATCGGCATCGTCATTGGGGCCAGCGTCGGCTGCGCGCTGTTCCCCGACGATGCGACCGACGTCGAGCAGCTGACGCGGGCCGCCGACGCCCGCATGTACGAGCGGAAGAAACTCAAGCCCGCGAAGCCGGCTGCCGCCCCCTGATTCCGCTTCCCATCCGGCCGGCGCCCCTGCCGGCATCCCCTGTCCTTCGTGGTCGCATCGCGTTATGATACCGCTATCAACGACGGCATGGGGCGGCAATCGGGAGAGGCGGGAATGGTCAAAGAATCGCGGAAAGGAACGCCGGCGATCGGTTTCGTCGGCCTTGGCGCCATGGGCGCCGGCATGGCCGCCAGCCTGGTGAAGGCGGGACTTCACGTGCGGGGGTGCGATACGCGCGCCGAAGCCGTCGCCACCTTCAAGAAGCAGGGCGGAACGGCGGCGAAGTCGCCGGCCGAGGCCGCCCGGGGCGCCGGCCTTTTGATCGTCGTCGTGGTCAACGCCGAGCAGGCGGAAGCCGTGCTGTTCGGCGACGGCGGCGCCGCTGACGCGCTGGCCCCCGGGGCCACCGCCATGCTGTGCAGCACGGTGGCACCCGATTTCGCGCGCGGCGTCGAGGCGAGGTTGAAGGCGCGCAAGCTGCATTTCCTCGACGCCCCCATCTCGGGCGGCGCGGCGCGGGCGCGGGCCGGCACCATCACCATCATGGCCTCGGGCTCGGCCAAGGCCTTCGCAGGCGCCGAAGCGGCCATGGAGGCGATGGCCGAGAAGGTCTATCGGCTGGGCACCGAGGCCGGCCCGGCCTCGACCGTCAAGATGATCAACCAGCTGCTGGCCGGCGTCCACATCGCGGCGCTGGCCGAGGCGATGGCGCTGGGTACCAAGGCCGGGGCCGATCCCAACGCGCTGTTCGAGGTGATCTCCAACAGCGCCGGCTCGTCGTGGATGTTCAACAACCGGGTGCCGCACATCCTGGCCGGCGACTATACGCCGCTTTCGGCACTGGACATCTTCGTCAAGGACCTGGGCATCGTGCTGGACAGCGGACGGCGGCTGAAATTCCCGCTGCCGCTGGCCGCCGCCGCCCATCAGATCTTCATGATGGGAACGGCCGCCGGGCTGGGCGGCGAGGACGATTCGGGCGTGGTCAGGGTCTACGAGAAGATGACCGGCATCGACGTCGCCGCCACCGCCAAGGCGCGCCGCGGCAAGGGCTGAGGGTGCCGGCCGGCCCCTACTCCTTGATGGCCCCGGTCATGCTCGAGACGTAGTGCTCGACAAAGAAGGAATAGAGGACCGCCACCGGCAGCGAGCCCAGCAGCGCACCCGCCATCAACGAGCCCCAGTGATAGACATCGCCTTCGACCAACTCGGTCAGCACGCCGACCGGAATGGTCTTGTTGCTGGTCGAGGAGATGAAGGTGAGCGCGTAGATGAATTCGTTCCAGGACAGCGTGAAGGCGAAGATGCCGGCCGAGATCAGCCCGGGCACCGCCAGCGGCAGCACGATCTTGACGAGGATCTGCAGGCGCGACGCGCCGTCGATGAGGGCGCATTCCTCCAGCTCGTAGGGAATGGTCTTGAAGTAGCCCATCAGGAGCCAGGTGGAGAACGGGATGAGGAAGGTCGGATAGGTGAGGATCAGCGCCCACTTGGTGTCGAACAGGCCGAAGTCGAAGACCATGGTGGCCAGCGGGATGAACAGGATCGAGGGCGGCACCAGATAGGCCAGGAAGATGGCGGCGCCGATCATTTCCGATCCGCGGAAGCGCAGCCGCTGGATAGCGTAGGCGCCGGTCACGCTGGCGAACAGCGACAGCAGCGTGGACGCCACCGAGACGATCATGGTGGTGACGAACCAGTCGGGGAAATGGGTGTTGAACAGCAGCTTCTTGATGTGGTCCAGCGTCGGGGCGACGATCCAGAAGGGGTTGGTGTGTTCGAGGTCGTAAAGTTCCTGGTTCGGCTTGAAGGTGGTGATCACCATCCAATAGAACGGAAACAACAGCACGATCAGGAAGATGGCAAGCGGCAGATAGACGGTGACCACCCGCCGGGGCACCGTCATCAGGTAATCCATGCCGACTTTTTCTTTTTTGGCCATGGCCCTACTCCGACTGCCACTTGCGCTTCTGGAGGCCGAAGAAGCTGATCATGATGGCCGCCGCCAGGATGGGGATCATCGCCGACGCGATCGCGGCCCCCTCGCCCAGGTTGCCGCCGGGAATGGCCCGCTGGAAGGCCAGCGTCGCCATCAGGTGGGTGGAGTTGAGCGGACCGCCGCGGGTCAGCACGTAGATGAGCTGGAAATCGGTGAAGGTGAAGATGACCGAGAAGGTCATCACCACCGCGATGATCGGCGTCAGCTGCGGCATGGTGACATAGCGGAACTGCTGCCAGGGCGAGGCACCGTCGAGCACCGCCGCCTCGTAAAGCGACGGCGAGATGGTCTGCAGGCCGGCCAGGAGCGAGATCGCCACGAACGGG
Source organism: Shumkonia mesophila (assembly GCF_026163695.1). Taxonomy (NCBI): domain Bacteria; kingdom Pseudomonadati; phylum Pseudomonadota; class Alphaproteobacteria; order Rhodospirillales; family Shumkoniaceae; genus Shumkonia; species Shumkonia mesophila. The sequence goes on from NZ_JAOTID010000027.1 coordinate 24,476, forward strand.
ATGCCGCGCCAGATGTTGGCGACGATCACCGAGGCGCGCGCCAGGTTGGGCTCGCCCAGGAAGTCGATGTAGGTGTCCATCACGCCGAGCTTGACCAGGCTCCAGCTGATGATCGAGAACTGCGAATCGTAGATCCACCAGAACGCGATGGCCGACAGCACCGTGGGAACGATCCACGGCAGCAGGATGATGGCCCGGATGATGGCCTGGAAGGGAACCCGCTGGTTGAGGATGAGGGCCAGCCACAGCCCAAGGCCGAACTTGAAGACCGAAGCGACCGTCGTATAGAGGACGGTGTTGAAGACCGACAGCCAGAACACCGAGTCGTCGCCCAGCATCTCGTAGTTCAAAAGACCGATGAACTTTCCGGCCCGCCCGATCGTCTGGTTGGTCAGGCCGAGCCAGGCGCCGAGCCCCAGGGGATAGGTCAGGAAGACCAGCAGCAGCAAGGCCAGCGGCAGCATGAAGACGAAGCCGAGGAAATGCCGGCTGTTGAGCAGGCGCGCGACGAAGCCCGGCTCGGGAATCAAGTCCGGCCGCGCAGGGACGGTTGCTTCTCGGATGCTCACTCGGGCGACCTCGTTCGGCTGGGGTGACGGAAAAAGGAGGGGGGCGGCGATTGGCGCCGCCCCCGCGCTTCCGGGTCAGCCGTAGTAGCGGCGCGCCCGCTTCTCGGCCCTGGACGCGGCGTCCTTGGGCGTGGCGGCGCCGGAAGCCGCCTCGGCCACCATGTCGAGCATGATGTAGTCGGCCATCGCCGCGGCCGACGTGTAGCCCAGCGTGCCGGCGTAGCCGTTGACCTTCATGCGCTTTACGGTGTCCCGATAGGGCGTGATCTTCGCATCCGACGTCCAGATCGGGTTCTTGTCATAGAAGTTGAGGGTATGCGTGAAGTACCCCAGCGATTCCTTCTGCCAGTTCGCGTACTGCGGATCCGACAGCATGAACTCCATGTACGCCTTGGCGGCGTTCGGGAACTTCGAATACTTGAAGAGCATGCCCGACGTGAACAGGTGCAGTTCCGTCGGCTGGCCGATCGGCCCGTACGGATAGGCCGCGTGATAGATGTCGTCGGCCATCGGGTTGTTGGCCTTCTTGGCGGCAACCCAGACCGAAATGCCGTTCGCCGTCAGGCTGATGAGATCGGACAGGAAGGCCTTGTTGTTGTGGGGGTCCAGCCACGACAGGGTGCCGGGGATGAAGGTGTCGTACAGCTCCTTGGCGTATTCCAGCGCCTTGATGGTTTCCGGGCTGTTGATGACGACCTCGTTCTTCTCGTTGACCATGCGCCCGCCGAAGGTCCACACCAGCCAGTGCACCCAGTCGTTACCGTCGCCCACCGCGTGGCCCAACGCGAAGCCGGCGGGCTTGCCGGTCTTCTTGAGCCCCTGGCACAGCTTCAGGAAGCCGTCGGTATCCTTCGGGAACTCCTTGAACCCGGCCTGCTCCACCAGCGACTTGCGATAGACGCAGCAGCTTCCCGCAGCGCCGAACGGCAGGGCGATCCACCGGTTGTCGCGGGTGCCGTAGGCCTTGGCCACCGGCGCCCAGCCCTCGTACTTCTTGCCCAGGGCTTCGGCGACGTCGGTGACGTCGATCAGCTTGTCGGGATATTGATGGGCGTCGTCGAACCAGCCGAAGATGATGTCCGGCCCGCTGCCGACGTTGGCGGCCACCGCCGCCTTGGGACGGATGTCTTCCCAGGACTGGTATTCGAGACTGACCTTGACGCCGGTTGCCTCGGTGAACTTCTTGCTGTTCTCCTCGAACAGCAATTGATCGCCGTCGACGAACTTGGTCCAACGCAGAACCTTGAGCTGGGCACCCGCCTCGGGCTTGAACGTCATGTCGGCAGCAACAGCGGGTTTCGCTCCCAGCATCCCGCCGGCCGCCCCCGCGACCACCCCGGCGGCTCCGATTTTGAACACGTCGCGACGACTGAAATCGTGGCTCATTTGCTCTCCTCCGTTTCGCCTCGGTTGTTGACCTTGGAAGTTTGCCATTCCATTCGTGGGCGTCCTTGTGCCGGACGCTTGTGGACGAACGCCGGCCGCCGCGGCCGGCGCTGAAAACCGCTAGTCGACGATCCGCTTCCCGCTTTCGGCATCGAACAGGTGGATGCTGCCAAGCTCGGGAAAGACGACGATGTCCTGCTCGGGCCGGAAATCGTGGCGGTCGGTGAAGACCGCGCAGATGGGTTCGCCGGCGATCGAGGAAATGACCTCGATCTCGTCGCCGGTCGGCTCGACGACACCGACCTTGATCGGAATGCCCAGTTGGCCGTTTTCCGAGCCCAGCCGGAAGTTCTTCGGCCGCACCCCGTAGACCACCTGCTGCCCTTGCCGGCCGGGCGTCTTCGGCGACAGCGGCAGGCGGGTGTTCCGGGCCGCCTCGACCCAGGCCTCGCCGTTCTCGCGCATCAGCCGGCCGGGCACGAAGTTCATGGCCGGCGAGCCGATGAACCCGGCGACGAACAAGTTGTCGGGATGGTCGTAAAGCTCGATGGGACCGCCGATCTGCTCGATGATGCCGTCGTGCATGACGACAATGCGATCGGCCATGGTCATCGCCTCCACCTGGTCGTGGGTGACGTAGACGATGGTGGTGCGCAGCTTGTGGTGCAGCGCCTTGATCTCGGCGCGCATCTGGACGCGGAGCTTGGCGTCGAGGTTGGAGAGCGGTTCGTCGAACAGGAACACTCGGGGGTCGCGCACGATGGCGCGGCCCATCGCCACCCGCTGGCGCTGCCCCCCCGACAACTGGCGCGGATAGCGCCCCAGGTAGTCGGTGAGGTTCAGGATTTCCGCCGCCCGGTTGACGCGGGCGCGCATCTCCTCCCTCGGCGCCTTGGCCAGCTTCAGGCTGAACGCCATGTTGTCGAAGACCGTCATGTGCGGATAGAGGGCGTAGTTCTGGAACACCATCGCCACGTCGCGATCCTTCGGCGGCAGGTTGTTGACCTGCCGGCCGCCGATCAGGATCTCGCCCTTGGTGATTTCCTCGAGTCCCGCGATCATGCGCAGCAGCGTCGACTTGCCGCAGCCCGAAGGCCCGACCAGGACGACGAATTCCTCGTCGCGGATATCGACGCTCACACCATGCAGAACTTCCGTTGCCCCAAACGACTTAAAGCAATTCCGAATCTCTACGGATGCCATATCGTCTCCCTGAGCATCTCCCGTAACACGCGTTTTTATCGTTGGATTTCGTTCTTTTGAAGAATTGACTCCGGCGACCAGCCCGATACGGATGGACGCAGATGCCGAAACAATTCCTTGGACTTTTGTCCAACATATTATCGCGGAAAGATAGTGTCTTTCTGATACCGCTACCAGAAAAAAATAGGCGGGGGAGAATGGCACCCGCGCAAGATCCATGCGTCGCGCCCCGTCCTCTCCGGGACGGGCGTCACGGCCTTCGGCGCAGGAAAGGATCAGGAACCGGGGGCGCTGCCGGCGGGAAACAGCGTGGAGGTACCGGTGGCGGAGCTTCGCTCGGTCGGCATGTACAGCCCGCGCAGATCGGGAATCGGCTTGAAATGGTCGGAGATGCCAAGAACCGTCTCGGCGCCGCCGAGGAACAGGATTCCGTCATCCGGCATGATGCCGCGAATCTGGGCGAGAACCTTGGCCTTGGTCTCGTTGTCGAAATAGATGAGGACGTTTCGGCAGAACACCACGTCGAAGACGCCGATCCCCTTGAGGTCGTGAAGGAGGTTATACTCGCGATAGCGCACCATGGCGCGCAGCGAGGCGTCGATCTGCCAGAGATCGCCTTCCTTCTTGAAGTACTTGACCAGCAGTTGGATGGGCAACCCCCGCTGCACCTCGAACTGGGAGTAAAGGCCGGCCTTGGCCTTGGCGACCATCTCGCTCGAGATGTCGGTACCGACGATCTCGTTGCGCCAGCCGGCCAGCCTGGCCGCCTCTTCGCGCAGGATCATCGCCAGGGAATAGGGCTCCTGGCCGCTGGAGCAGGCCGCGCACCAAACGCGCAGGGTTTTCTTGGCGGCCCGGCTCTGCAGGAAGCGGGGCAGCACGGTGTTGCGGAAAAGGTCGAACGGCTTGATGTCGCGGAAAAAGAACGACTCGTTGATGGTCATCGCCTCGGTGACTTCGCGCAGCAGCACGGAGTCGCGCCCGACGCGCATCGCGGCGATCAATTCCTCAAGCGACTTGAGGCCCTTCTTGCGGGCCACCGGCATCAGCCGGCTTTCCAGGAGGTAGGCCTTCTCCCGGGTTAGGACCAGACCGGAGCGGTCCTTGAAAAATTGGCTAGCAAAATCGAAATCGTCCGGTTTCATCGCGCCCTGCCGATCATCTTCGTGACGAAAGGAGCGATCTGGGACAATGGCAGGACGGCGCTGCATATGCCGTCGGTCGCCACCGCCCCGGGCATCCCCCAGACCACGCTGGTCGCCTCGTCCTGGGCGATGACGGTGCCGCCGGCGGCGGCGACCGCCCGCCCGCCGACCAGCCCGTCGGAGCCCATTCCCGTCAGGATCGCCGTGAGGACGCGCCCCCCGTACGCCCGGGCCAAACTGCGCAGCATCGGATCGACGGAGGGACGGCAATAGTTTTCGGGCGGGCCGCTGTCCAGGCGAACCACGACATTCACGCCCTTTCGCTCGATCACCATGTGAAAGTTTCCCGGCGCCAGATAGGTCCGGCCCGCCATCGCGATCTCGCCGTCCTTGGCCTCGGCGCAGGCCAAGCCGGTGGTCCTGGCGATATGATCGGCCAGGACCGCCGTAAAGGTGGCCGGCATGTGCTGGGTGATGAAGGTCGGCACCCGAAGGTTGGGGCCGATGCCCCGCAGCAGCGAAAGCAGCGCCTGCGGCCCGCCGGTCGAGCTGCCGATCGCCAGGACATCCACCGACATCGTGCTTGCGGCCCGCAACACGATCGGTTTCGGCGGCAATTTCGGCAGGAGCGTCCGCGGGGTGGCGCGGCGGGACGGCCGGCCGGCCCTGGCCTTTCTCCGCGCGCCGCCGAGACTGCGGATCTTTTCGATCAGCTCGCGCCGGAAGTCGTTGCCGCCGCTGAGGTCGCGGGTCGCCGTCGGTTTCGGGACATAGTCGGCGGCACCGGCCTGAAGCGCCCGGATGCTGACCTCGGCGTTGCGCAGCGTCAGCGTCGAGGCCATGATCACCTTGACGTCGGGATCGATCTCCAGGAGCTTCGGCAAGGCCGTGAGGCCGTCCATGACCGGCATTTCGATGTCGAGAACGACGACGTCGGCATCGGCGCGCGCCAGCCCGCTGACGGCAAGCTGCCCGTTGCCGACCGAAGCCACCACGTCGATATCGGTTTCGGCCTCGATCATGCGGGTGATCAGGCCGCGCACCACTGCCGAATCGTCGACCAGCATGACCCGAATCGGGTCGTCCCCGGCCTGCCGTCCGGTGGTGGTGTTCGGCCCACCCTTATCCATCTCGCCCACCGATAACTCCCTCGCCATTCAGGTCAAAGCAAGCCGACCTGGGCAAACTTGGCTTGAATGATCTCGCTGTCGAACGGCTTCATGACGTACTCGTTGGCGCCGGCCTCGATGGCCGCCTGGATGTGGCTGATGTCATTCTCGGTCGTGCAGAACACGACGATCGGTCCCTTGCCGGTGGGTAGAGCCCGCAAGGCCTTCAGGAATTCGATCCCGTTCATCACCGGCATGTACCAGTCGAGCAGAATGGAATCGAATGCCTTCGCCCTGCAGACGTCCAGGGCTTCCTGGCCGTTCGCCGCTTCGCTGACCTCAAATCCGAGGTCTTCGAGAATGTTTCTCGCCACCTTTCGGATCACTCTCGAATCATCGACGACCAAACATGATTTCATGTGCGTTTCCCCCAGGGGACTGGCCTGCCCTCAGCTTCCCTGTCCGATTGCGGTGCCCACCCACACCAAGTGACGTTCTCCGTTTCCGCCGGGACCGACCGGCCCGACATTAGTCCCATCATCCGCACAAAGCGAAGCGGGTCAACTGGCAAAAGTGTAACGTTGTGTCACACGCGGGCTACAAATCGTTACGCATGCCCCGTCATGCCGTCATCATTTGGTAACAGCTACCTCCCTAAGATCCTGGGCACCCGGGGTTGACAATGACCTGTCGCCACGTGCTACTGCCCCACCCCCCGCAGGAGACGCCTCCCGCGACAGCAGGTCCGAGGAAAGCCATGGAACCGTCTACTGCGGAGAAGCCGAAGGAGACACTGTCGGACGTTGACCGGGATTCTCTTCACACGTTGCCGTTGTCGATTATTCCCTT
>NZ_JAOTID010000028.1 GCF_026163695.1 Shumkonia mesophila
CTCGAGTCAGAGGGAGGTTTATGTCTGCTGGTTAGATTCCCAAAGCCTTGTAGGCGTCGACCACGCGCTGGATGGCGATCATGTAGGCGGCGGTGCGGAAATCACGGACCTCGGGGCGGCTGTTCATGAGCGTCGTCATCTGGGCATAAGCGGCACGCATCATCTCGTCGAGACCCGAGCGGATCAGATCCACCTCGCGGCTTCCCTTGATGAAGTCGGCGAGCCTATCTGCGGGAAAAGTCTTTCCCGTCATTTTTTCAAGAATGTCCGCGATCTGTTGGTTACGGATCTCCTGGCGACGGCGTTCGAGCAGTCCAAATCGCATATGACTGAGATTTTCAACCCATTCGAAATAGCTGACGATCACACCGCCCGCGTTGACGAAAAGGTCGGGCAGAATCGTGACGCCTTTCTCGGCGAGAATCCGGTCCCCATCGAGTGACGTGGGGCCGTTTGCCGCCTCGACCACCAGCGGTGCCGATATCCGCGGTGCATTTTCTGCCGTGATGACATTCTCGATGGCCGCCGGGATAAGGATATCGCAGCCATCCTCGAGGACAACCGATCCCTTCTCTACGTACTGAGCCCCGGAGAAGCCGGCGATCTTGCCTTTGGCACGGAGGTGTTGGCGCACCTTCTCCACCGGCAGGCCGGTCGCCGAGCGCAACGCCCCGTCACGCTCGACGATCCCCACAATCAGGCAGCCATCCTCTTCCGACAGGAACTTGGCAGCGTGGTAACCCACATTCCCCAACCCCTGCACGATGACCCGCTTGCCCCTGAGTTCCCCCGAGAGCCCGGTTTTGGCAACGTGGTCAGGGTGACGGAAGAATTCGCGGATGGCGTATTGAACGCCCCGCCCGGTGGCTTCGGTGCGACCGTCCACGCCACCGCGCGAGATCGGCTTGCCGGTCACGCAGGCTGCCGCATTGATATCGAGGGGATTACGCCGGCGGTATTCGTCCGCCATCCAGGCCATCTCGCGCTCGCCGGTCCCCATGTCGGGCGCCGGGACATTCTGGCTGGGGCCGATCAGGTTGCGTCGCGCCAACTCCTGCGTGAAGCGCCGGGTGATGCGTTCGAGCTCATGTTCCTCCCAAGCCGCCGGATCGATCTTGAGCGCCCCCTTGGAGCCGCCAAACGGAATGTCCACGAGAGCGCATTTGTAGGTCATGAGCGCCGCCAGGGCCTCGACCTCCTCCTGGTCGACGTCCACAGCGTAGCGGATGCCCCCCTTCACTGGGTCGAAATGCTCGCTGTGCACGGCACGCCAGCCGACGAAGCTGTGCATGCAGCCTCGCAGACGCACGCCGAAGCGTACCATGTAGACCGAATTGCACTGCCGGATGCGTTCCTGCAGCCCCTCTTCCATCGGACAAAGCGCGGCCGCCCGCGTATACATCCCGTCAACGCTCCGCAGAAATGAACTGGACGCCTCACGAGTCGTGCTGGTCACAATATTTCACCATTTTTTTGCGTGTCCTCCCCTGAACAGGAAGGAACACGTCTTCTGACGGACCGCCCCCTTCGCCGGGTTTTGGGATCCTCGGCGAAGGTCATTCAGCCGGCGCTGCAACAACCTCTTTCAATGCTGATCGGTGTTTCCCTGATTTTCCCACCTGGAATCGGGGATGTCTGACCTCCTCCCTTCGAGACGCCTTCGGACGTCCGGCCGGGACCAGCCATCCAGTTGCCGGTCCCGGCGTTGGGCAAGTCATGCGCAGGCCATCAGGCCCGAGCAGAGCAATCCTCGACGCGGCCTAGGCGAAGTCCTTGAGGCCGGAGTCCGGGTGCTTCGCGATGCCCCGCAGCACCTGCCTTACGCGATCGATTTCCTTCGTGTTCAGGTCCTGGAGCGGGGCCCGGACGTGGCCGCCGAACCATCCACGCAGATTCATGACCGCCTTGATCGTCTGCGGTTGGCCCAGTTCGCGCAGCAACTGGCGAAGCGGATACCACAGCTGATGAAGTTCGATCGCCTTCTCCACGTTGCCCTGTTTGAAGCTGCGGTATCCCTTCAGGATCAGTTCGGGAATGCAGCTGCTGTTGCTGCAGCTCGCGCCATGGAAACCGCGCATCAGCGGACCGTAGAGGTGGAGATCAGAGGCGCACATGAGTCGCCACCTGCCGGACAGATTGCCGGCGATCCGATCAATGACCTTGGGGGTAAGGTCGCCCTGCTTGACGCCGATGATGTTCGGAATTTCCGCCAGTTGCTCCAGCAGGTGGGGCGGGATGATGTAGCCGATCTCCGGCATGTTGTAGATGACGATGCCGGTCTTGCTCATCGGGGCGATGTGCTTGAAGTAGTCGAAGATGTGCTTTTCCGTGACCTCCGACACGTAGGGCGCCGTCAGCATCGGGATCCCCCCGAGGTCGCTGGCGAGCTTGGTCAGCTCCGCCACCACCCTGGGGTCGGCGCTGGGCGCGCCGAGCAGCACCGGCACCCGGTCGCCGACGATATCCATGGTCCTCCGCAGGAGTTCCGCGCGCTCCTCCGTGTACATCGTCACGAATTCGCCGTATTGCGCGCCGATCAGAAGGCCGTCGTATCCAAGATCGAGAACCCGCTCGATGTTCTCCGCAAACGCCTTGTAGTTGATGCTGTAATCGGTCTCGAATGGCGTCATCGTGATATTGATGATGCCGCCAAGCCTTTCCTTCGCTTCCTGCGCGCTCTTAACCATCACACAATCCTTGTTTCTCTAAACGATTTCGTACGCATTCATTCGGCCGCCCGCTTGGGGGGAGGCTATCCCACTTCATGCGGACCTGTGATTTGTTGTCGATGTTTCTTATCGTACAACATGCATCTTAATATACAATATAGCTGGCATCGTCAAGGGCCATTCCAGGCTCCGAAGGCCCTCCATCGGGTGTCTTTTCATGACGCCATGGCCTTTACGCGACAGAACCAGACGCTTCTCTATTCTCTCCCATAACCAACAAAAAAATCGAAAAATACCCTTGGGGCATTTCGCGGGTCCGCACCACTAGGATGGACCGCCGCTTGTCGAGTACGTAACACGAAGCTGGCTTCGCCACCACACCGACTCAATCCGAAATATTGTATAAAATTGAACTATTAATACTATTAAAGAATTCTGGGATTCAAGGCTCCTCATGCTGGAAGCTCATGTGCGGAACATCCGAACGATTCCCCATCGGGCCCGTAACGGGACAAAGGATGGCCGAGGCAATCTCCAAGAACGGGCCGACAGCGGCGAAGCCCCGTAGCGGGCGCCGACATGCCCTAGCCGGCGAACGGGAGAGGAACGCGTCCTCCCCCGTTCCCCTGCGGAAGATCACGCGACTATCGCAGTCCGGCGACGATTTTGAAGGCCCATGATCAACAGCAACAATCCTATTCCCGGCATGAAGAACCATTCCTTCGGGAACCTTTCGGTGGGAACCTGAATCTCCTCGATGGTCCAACCGTCACCGATTCCCCAATGCTGGGCGGCGCCGTTGAGGCGAACGGTATCGACCGTGATACGGCCATCGGTCTCAATGACATCCATGCCAGCGGCGGCCGCCAGACGCTTCTTGCCGTCACTCCCCTTCTGGCCCAGGGGCAGCAGCACGACCTTCCGCACCGCCTCGCCGCTGAAATTCTCGCCGGAAACGATCATCCGGATGCTGGCCTCGTTTGGCATGCGCTGTACCATCTCGACGAGGCGCTTGGGATCGACGGTGTCGAAAGGTTCCTTGATCAAATCCAGCCAGAAACCGGGACGGAGCAAGGTGAACACCACGAACAGTAGGGCCACGGACTCCCATATTCGGGACCGGACCAGGAAATACCCCTGGGTCGCCGCCGCGAATGCCAACATGCCGATGACCGAGGCGCCCAAGACGAGCAGAAAATGCCACCAGGTATCGACGCCAATCAGCAGGAGCTGCGGATTGAAGATGAAAATGAAGGGCAACACAGCAGTCCGCATGCTGTAGAAGAACGAGATGATACAAGTCTTCATCGGATCGGCCCGCGCCAACGCGGCGCCCGCGAAGGCATCCACCGCAACCGGCGGCGTGGTGCCGGAGATCAGCCCAAAATAGAAGACGAAGAGGTGGACGCCAATCAGCGGAACGATGATCCCGTGCTGCGCCGCCAGAGTCACGAAAGGCTGGGCCATGACCGACGCCACGACGATATAGTTGGCCGTCGTCGGCATGCCCATGCCGAGCACGATACACATGATCGCGGTGAACAGCAGCATCAGGAAGACGTTACCGTAGGAGATGGTGTCGATGATCTCGGTCATCAGCAGACCGAGGCCGGTCAGCGATACGACGCCGACGATGATCCCGGCGGAGGCCATGGCCACGGCCACGCCGGCCATGTTGCGGGCACCAGCGGCGAGACCGTCTAGCAAGGTACGCAGGCTGTCGGTTATGGCGGACGCCTGCATGCCCTGTCCGCGCACCAGTAAGATGACCGGCTTCTGCGTCAGGACTAGGACGCCGAGCGCCACGATCGCCCACGAAACTGCGAGGCCGGGCGACAGTCGATCGATCATCAGACACCAGATCAGGACGATGACCGGCAGGAGGAAATGCATTCCGGCCAACAAGACCGGCAACGGCCTCGGAATTTCGACCAGCGGCTCGTTGGGATCGTCCATTTCGAGGTCCGGCTGCCTGGAGGCGACGAACAGCAGAAGGAGGTAGATCGCGACCATCGCCAGCGATCCGATGGTCAGAGCCGCCTCGCCGAACACCACCTTGAGCCCCATGATGCCGTAGTAGACGGCCATCGACAGGGCCAGGATGGTGACGATCGCCGTGGCGAAGACGAACAGCTTATGGAACAGCGACGTCTCCACTACCTTCTTAAGGACCGGCATATCGGCCTTAACGGCTTCGAGATGCACAATATAGAACAGCGCGATGTAGGAAATGACCGCTGGGAGGAAGGCATGCTTGCAAACCTCGAAATAGGTGATGCCGACGAATTCGGTCATCAGGAAGGCGGCGGCCCCCATCACCGGCGGCATGATCTGGCCGTTGATCGACGATGACACTTCGATCGCGGCCGCCTTCTCGGCCGGATAGCCGATCCGTTTCATCAGGGGGATCGTGAAGGTTCCGGTGGTCACGATATTGGCGATCGCCGAGCCCGAGATCAGGCCGGTGAGGGCCGACGACACGACGGCGGCCTTGGCTGGCCCGCCGCGCATGTGCCCCAACAGGGCGAACGACAGCTTGATGAAGAAGTTGCCCGCCCCCGCCTTGTCCAACAGCGCGCCGAACAGCACGAACAGGAAGATATAACTATTGGAGACGCCCAGCGGCAGGCCGAACACCCCCTCCGTCGTCAGCCACATGTGGTCGACGAATCGGTTCAGGGTAACGCCCTTGTGGGCGATCAGGCTGGGCATATGGGGGCCAAGAAAAGCATAGGCGGTGAAGATGGCCGCCACGATCACCAGCGGTGTGCCGAGGGCCCGTCGCGTGATTTCCAGCACGCACAGGATCCCGACGATGGAGACGGCGATCTCGGTGCCCGTCCTGACGCCGCCGGATCGCGAAGCGACGTCCGCGTAGAAGACGACGATATAGAGAGAGCAAGCGATGGCGATCGCCGTCAGGCCCCAGTCGAACCACGGGATGGTATCCCGCTGGGCATTCCGGAATGCCGGATAGGCGAGGAAGGCGAGAAACAGCGCAAACGCCAGATGGATGGACCGCTGCTGCGTATCGTCGAGGACGAAAACATCGAGCCACAACGGCAAAGGGGAGGCATTGTAAAGCTGGAATACCGACCAGGCGATGGAGACGACGAAAAAGAGCTTGGAGATGAAAGGGGAAAAATGTCGAGAGCCAATGTCCGACGCAATGAGATCATCCAGCTGCTTTTTTGCTTGGTCGTCCTGACTGTCCTTGTCTTCAAAGTTCCGGTCTCGGCTCATCGCGCCCCCTCATGAACGAAATGCGATCGACAACACAACAAACGGCGCCGTGAAAGGCCGGAAGGGGGAAACGCCCGCCCCGACCATCCACGCCGATGCCGTTTAGTTCACTTGAGGAGTTTGACCTCCTTGAAGTACCGCAGGGCGCCGGGATGGTAGGGGGCGGTCTGGCCGTTTTTCGCGGCCCCTTCCCGCGTGATGCCGATGAAGATGGCGGACTGCTTCTTGAAATCCTCGAAATTATCGAAGACCGACTTTACCATGTAGTAGATGACGTCCGCGTCGGCCTTCGCGCTGGCCACCACGGTGGCCGGCATGCCCCAAGTTTTGATATCGCGATCAAGTCCCGGATAGGCGTCGGCCGGGATGGAATAGAAGGCGACGTAAGGCGTCGCCTCCACCCACTTGCGGATGACGTCGTCATCCCAGTCGGCCAACGTGGCGTTGCAGGTGTTCGTGGCTTCGACTATGCTGGAGGTGCCAATCGCCACCGGGAAGAAAAAGGCGTCGATCTTGCCGTCGCACAGGGCCTGCGCCTGCTCGCGCGACGTCAACTTGGTCTCCTGCTTGAAGAAGGACTCGGCGGTTTCACCATAGAGCTTCAGGGAGGCATAGACCGTGGCCTCGGTGCCGGAGCCCACGTTGCCGGTGTTGACCACCTTGCCGCGGAGGTCGAGGAACGTCTTGATGCCGGTGTTCTTGCGCGTCACAATCTGCATGGGCTCGGCCTGCAGCGAGAACAGGAAGCGGAGGTCGAGATTCTTCCCCACGTCGGAGAATTTACTGGTGCCGTTCCACGAATGGTACTGCCAATCGGCCTGCGAGAAGGCGACGTCGAGGTCGCCGGACTGAACCGAACGCAGGTTGGCGACGGAACCCGCCGTGCTTTCGACGGTGCACCGGATGTTGTGGTTGTACTGGCTCCGGCTTTTGTTCAGGCCGTTGCAGGTGAAGCCGCCAGCGGGATAGTAGCCGCCGCTGACTCCGGCTGTGCCGATAATCACGAATTTTTTGTCGGCTGCATCGGCACTGGCAATTCCCAATGCCACGACAGCGGCCACCGTCACCGCAAGAGTTCTGATCGTAATCATTCCAATCTCCCATCTACTTCTCGACACGCCCGCGCGGTCGAGGCACGAGATACGACATGTGAACGAAGCGACTTGCGGGCGCATCTGAAACCCGTCCGGCATCGGTCTGCGCCTTCTCCCCTTCAGCCCGCAGCCGTCTGCAAACCGAGGGCTTTTGTTTTGATAGTATCATATTGTACATTATTCTGAACTTTGTCAATCGCCATGATCCACGATGGCAACCCGCCTGTCGGCGGTACGGCGCCGGGAACGGCCGCCGGCAACCGCTATGGCCCGCCCTTCCCGCGATTGTCCGGGCGGACGCGGGTGCCGGGGATGGGACCGGCTTTTCGTGGCAGCTAGCATGCAGCCCCTTGCGACAATGGGACGACGCGACATATTGTGATGAAAAATACATATTGTGATGAGAAATGAGGCATTTAACGGTAAGAAGCGCGACCCCGTGACCATGGACAGAGCCAACAGGAATACGATTCGTCGAATCGAACTCGCCCACCAGATCCTGCATCTGGCGCGCGAACGCGCGTGGCAGTCCGGCCACCACCTCACCGAGGAGGCTCTGGCCGACGCCCTGGGCGTGTCGCGCTCGCCCATCCGGGCCGCCCTGCGGCTCCTACAGGAGCGGGGCGTCGTCATCGGGCGCCGCAATCAGGGATTCTCTCTTAACGTGAATCCCAGCGACCTCATGAACATCAACATCGAGGCCCCACCGGCCGCGGAAGACGACCTCTATCTGGCGATCATCGACGCGCGTTTGAAAGGCGCCCTCGAAGACTCGTTTACCCAGATGGATCTGATGCGCCGCTTCGACGTGCCGCGCAGCCTTTTCGAGCGGGCCGTGGGGCGCCTGATGGACGAAGGGATCGTTGCCCGCCGGAAGGGACGCGGGTGGACGTTCCTTCCCACCTATGACACCGACCGATCGCTCCACCACAGCTATCAGTTGCGCATGGTCCTGGAGCCGGCCGGCATTCTGTTGCCGCAGTTCACGATCAACCACGAGGCCCTGACGCGCTCCCGGCTCGCCCACCATGATTTGCTCACGAATGCCGAGCAGACGATCCGCCGGCGATGGATATTCTCCATCGATTCCGAGTTCCACGAGATGATCGCGGGCTTCACCGGCAACCCGCTCTTCCTCCAGGTAATCCAGCACCAGAATCGCCTTCGGCGCCTGCTGGAGATTCGCGGCTACTCGAACCGCCGCCGGATCGTCGACTGGTGCGAGGAACACCTAGCCGTCATCGACGCCCTGGAACGCGGCAATCTTCCCAATGCCGCAAATCTGCTGCGCGTCCATCTGTCCAGAGCCAACGAAGCGGCGGCGACGGAGCGCGAATAACCACCGCCCCGTCCGGCCGAAACGGCGGCGGTGCCGCCGTCCACGGGGCCTTGACATTCATTCGGATAATATGTACTGATTGATGCAACTAACACATAACTGCTGGATCAAGCGGGTTTCGGCTCGTTCTGCGCCCGGCAGGAACATCTCGCGACCACCAACGAAACGCAGCTTCATCGCTCGTTCCGCCGGGAACAGTGATCGGCTGCAGCGTGCAACGGGGATATCGTCGTCACACGAATAGCCCCAGGCAAGGAGGCCCAGTCATGCCCAGCCCCGCCGTCGACCCCACAAGGCTCAAGGACAGCTTGCAGGCGTTGGTCGGGTTCAACACCGAGAATCCCCCCGGCCACGAGAGCGCCGCCGCCACCTACATCGCGGATCGGCTGCGCGGCTGCGGATTCGGGGTGGAGACGGCCGACGTCCTACCCGGCCGCACCAACGTGGTGGCGCGGCTGGACAACGGCCCGGGGCCGGTCTTCGCCTTCAACACCCATATCGACACCGTGCCCGCCGGCGACGGATGGGATTCGGATCCCTTCAAGCTGCGCCCGGCCGATGGCCGTCTCTACGGTCGCGGGGCATGTGATGCCAAGGGGCCGCTGGCGGCGATGCTGGAAGCCATGCGTCTGTTGTGCGAGGGCCGCAGCCGGTGGAGCGGCACGCTGTTGGGCGTGTTCGTCGCCGACGAGGAAGTGGCCAGCCTCGGCGCCAAGGAATACGTCAAGACGGGCCCGGTCATCGACTTCTGCCTGATCGGGGAGCCGACCTCGTGCACCGCGGTGACCGCCCACAAGGGCAGCCTGCGCCCGGTCGTGCGCGTCGCCGGCAAGTCAGCACACTCAGGAACGCCGGACAAGGGGGTCAACGCCATCCTGAAGTCGGTGCCCCTGCTCCAACTGGTCGCCGAGGAGCATGAGCGGGTCCGCACCCGGGTCCATCCCCTGGTGGGGCAGGCCAGCCTGACGGTGACGCGGGCCAACGGCGGGCGCGCCGACAACGTCGTCCCCGATGCCTGCGACTTCCTGCTCGACCGCCGGATGGTCCCGGGCGAAACCGAGGAGGAGACCAAGGCGGCGCTGGCCGCCCTGGTTCGGCGGGCGGCGCAGCAGAGCGACACCGACATGACGATCGTCGAGTTCCGGCCGACCACCGGCGGTGCCACCGAGACGGCCCCGGACCACCCCGTCGTGATCGCCGCCCAGGAGGCCTGCACCCGCCACAACGGCCGGCCTTCGCCGCTGGGAGGGTTCGAGGGAGGCTGCGATCTCGTTCATTTCCGCTCGGTCGGCGCCCACGGCGTGGTCGTCGGCCCAGGCTCGCTGGCGGTCGCCCACAAGCCCAACGAGTTCGTCCCCGAGGACGAACTGGTACGCGCGGCGCTCATCTACCATGACATTGTCGCCCACATGATGGGAGCTTGATGATGGACAGGGTCCGCTGTCTTGCGGCGACCGTTCATTACGGCCCCAACCTTGTGCTCTACACGGCGTCGTCGGGACGGGTTGCGGGACTGGACGAACTGTACCTCGTCATCGAGCTGGATGGCCGGCTGATGGCGTTCGGCGAGGTGCGCGAAAACATCGCCTATCTCACCGGTATCGAACCCTCGGCCGTTCGCCGTGCGGTGATTCGCTTGCTCGATGGTATCGACTGGACAGATGCCCCCCAAGCCATTTGCGACCGGCTGAATGCCGATCCTGGGCCGCATCCGGCGATCGCCCGCGCCCTTGTCGATTGCACCCTGAACGACTGGATCGCCCGTCTCGCCGGCGTTCCGCTTGCGGTCAGCCTGGGCGGCGGGTTCCGGCCGGCGCTGTCGACCAACCAGACCCTGTTCTGGTCCGAAGACGCCAAGTTCCTCACCATGGCCAAGGATTACGTCCGCCGCGGCTTCCTGGATCTCAAGGTACGGGTCGGGGCCGGCGACTTCGAGCACGACCTGCGGCGGCTCGGCATGGTGCGCGACGCCTTCGGCGACGCGGTCAAGATTGCCATCGATGTCAACGGTGCCTGGAGCTTCGACGAGGCACGGCACCGGCTCACGGCCCTCGAGCCGCTGCATATCGCCTATGCCGAACAGCCCATCGCCGCCGGCGACTGGGAACGCATCGCCGCGCTGGCCGAGCAGTCGCCGATTCCCATCATGCTCGACGAGAGCATCCATTCGCTGGCCGACGTCTCACAGGTCATCGTCCTCGGCGGCCAGGTGTGGGCCCACCTCAAGATCGTCAAGCTCGGCGGGATCACCCCGGTGATGACCGCCGTCCGCAGGCTCCGCGAGGCCGGCGTGCCGTTCATGATCGGCCAGATGAACGAGGGCAGCGGCGCCACCGCTGCCGCGTGCCACTGCACGATGGCGGCCGAGCCGCAGTACGCCGAGCTCTACGGCGCCGACGGCCTGCTCGACGACCCGGTTTCCGGGCTGGCCTATCGGAACGGCACCGTGCAATTGGCGCCGGGCGACGGGCTCGGCGTCGCCATCGATACATCGAAGACATCCTGCATTTGGGAGAAGAGACTATGAGCAAGGTCGCAGCCGTCGTCGCGCAAGGCATCGAATGCGTGTTTCCGCGGGCGGAACTGGATGCCCGGATCAATGCCGCGCGCAAGGAGCTGATCAAGCGCGAGATCGACGTGATGATCGTCACCGGACCGGAGAACATCTTCTACCTGACCGGCCAGCAGTCGCCCGGCTACTACACCTACATGGCCTTGCTGCTGCCGGTCGAGGGCGAGCCGGTGTTCATCGTCCGCCTACTCGAACTGAACAACCTGGTCGCCAACAGCTACGTTAGCAACATCGAGCCCTATACTGACGATTCCGACCCGGTCGACGTGACCGTGGCGTTGATCACCCAACTGGGCTGGCAGAACAAGCGGATCGGCATCGATGAGCGCGGCTGGTTCCTGCCGATCGCCATCTACAACGCGCTGCGCGCGAAGCTGGGCACCATCAAGGACGCGGCCCGGGTGGTCGAGACGCTGCGCGTCGTCAAGTCGGAGACCGAGATCAAGAAGATTGAGATCGCGGCGACCTATGTCGAGGCGGGCATGCGGGCTGGCATGGCGACGGTGGCCGCCGGCGCCACCGAGAACGACTTGGTGTCCGAAATGATGGGCAAGGCGATCCGCGCTGGCAGCGAATATGTCGGCATGGAGCCGCTGGTGTCGAGCGGGCCGCGCAGCGGCATCCCGCACGGGACTTGGCGGCGGCGGCGGCTCGAAGCGGGTGACGCGACGCTGCTGGAGATGGCCGCCTGCCACGACCGTTATCACGCCGCACTGATGCGGACCGCCTGGGTCGGCAAGGCCCCGGATCAGGCCCGGCGGATGATGGACTGCTGCATCGAGGCACTGGCGGCGGCGCTGGCCGCCCTCAAGCCCGGGGCCACTTGCGAGGACGTCCACATGGCTTGCCAGAAGGTCATCGACAAGGCCGGCTATACCGACAGCTTCCGCAAACGGACCGGCTACAGCATCGGCATCTCATTCGCGCCAGACTGGGGCGAGGGCAACGTTCTCAGCCTGTTTACTGGTATCCGCACGGTCATCCAGCCGGGTATGGTGTTCCACATGCCGCCGGCCCTGCGCGTCTACGGCAAGTTCACCGTCGGCGTCAGCGAGACGGCGATCGTCACCGTCAACGGTTGCCGGCCGCTGTCGAGGGTCTCCCGAGAGCTTCTGGAGGTGTGAGCCCGCAGCGCCGAACCGCTTTCTGTACCGACGTGATCGTTCGGCCGTCCCCTCGGTAGGGGATCGCGTCACCTCCCTCCTTTTGGCACGAAGGTTCGACCGATGATACCCAGCGAAGCATTTCTTGCCCCGCGCATGTCCGCCGTCCAGGAATCGCCGACGGCCGCGGTCTCCGTCAAGGCGCGCCGGCTCGTGGCGGCCGGCCGCCCGGTGATCAACCTCGGCGAAGGCGAGCTCGACTTCGATACCCCCGATCACGTCAAGGAAGCGGGGATCCGCGCCATCCAGACCGGACAGACCAAGTACACGGCGGTTTCGGGAACGCCGGAGCTGAAGGAGGCCATCCGCGCCAAGTTCCAAAGGGAGAACGGCCTCGACTACCGACCCGAGCAGATCATTGCCGGCACCGGCGCCAAGCAGATCCTGTTCAACGCCCTGCTGGCGACCGTCGCGGCCGGCGACGAGGTCATCGTTCCCGCGCCCTACTGGGTTTCCTATCCCGACATGACGCGGATTGCCGGCGGCACCCCGGTGATCGTCGCCGGCGACGAGGGCTACGGGTTCAAGCCGCGTCCCGGTGACCTGGCCGCAGCGATCACGCCGCGCACCAAATGGCTCGTCCTCAACAGCCCGAACAATCCGTCGGGTGCGGTCTACTCGGCGTCGGAGTTGCGCGACATCGCCGACGTCCTCCTCGACAACGAGCACGTCATGGTGTTGAGCGACGACGTTTACGAGCATATCGTCTACGGCGAGCGGGCGCACACCCTGGCCGAGATCGAGCCACGGTTGATCGAGCGCACGCTGACCGTCAACGGCGTATCCAAGGTCTTCTCGATGACCGGCTGGCGTCTCGGCTATGCCGGGGGGCCCGCTTGGCTGGTCCGGGCCATCGACATCCTCCAGTCGCAGAGCACGTCCAACCCGAACTCTATCAGCCAAGCCGCGGCCACGACGGCGCTGAACGGCTCATTGGACTATTTCAGCCAGCGGATGGAACGGCTCCGGCTGCGCCGCGACCATGTGGTCGCGGCCCTGGAGAAGACCAGCAACCGGCTTCGCGGCGCGGCACCCGACGGCGCGTTCTACGTGTACGCCAACTGCCAGGGGATGATCGGCGCCACGACACCAAGCGGGCGTACCATCGGCTCCGACATCGATGCCGTCGACTATTTCCTGGACGCCGCTGACGTGGCGATGGTGCCCGGCTCCGCGTTCGGACTGTCGCCCTACCTGCGGATCGCCTATGCCGTCGACGAGGACACGCTGGCAACCGCATGCAACCGGCTGGTCGCCGCATGCAGCCAGTTGTCCTAGCTAGAGCCTTTCATGTTTTGACGGAAGCATAGCCTGAGTTTGCGAAGTAGTTGGCGCACTTGACGGGGGTGATGGTGTCGATGAGGGTTCCAGGGTAGCGCCAAGTGTCTTCGAGGCTGCGCCTTTGAGCCATGCGCATCCAGTGTTTGATCTTGGCGAAGGTTTGCTCGATGGGATTGAGGTCGGGGCTGTAGGGGCCGGCAAAGCCGACCGCGATCACGGCGAAGGCCACCCACACGCCGCTGCCGAGAAGCCCGACCAGAATGGCGACCAGAGCGATCAGAAGATGGGATCCATGTCGAATGTTCCTACCGGTCCGCCCCGAAATCGGGGACGCCGACGGGATCGTCGGCGCCCCCGGATTGCCGATGCACGCGAAAAGTTGGAGGATTGGCGTCGAGACTACAACGAGGTCTGTCCTCACAGCGTGATCGGATACAAGGTACCGATCGCATTGCAAAATCCCGGTGGCGCAGCCAGCCCGTCACCGCGATCACAGCCGGAAAACTCCACCTTCCGGCGATCCAAACTTCGGGCTCAGAGCAGATCAATCCGGGCTCTAACAATGACCGGAAGAAACTTCGGGCTCACGTCAGGTCGCCCCATAAAGTCAAGCGGTCCTGACCTCCGCGAGGAACTTGTCTACCTCGATACGCAAGTGCTCCGATTGTTACGACAGTTCAGCGGCCGCCCCCTTGATCTACTCGGCAGCGGCGCCGGTTTCATTGGCCGCCTGGCTGACACCACCAATGTTTGAGGAGACTTCCTGGGTTGGCTTGGCGGCCATCAAATTCTGGACGCGGCAGAAGTTCAAGGGGACGGCCGCCCTCAAGCGGAAGATCAATCCGACGCGGGTTCCGATCGAGCACAAGGAGAGCATCCGCTGGCTGGAAAACATGCGCCAGTCGACGGCATTGTTTGGCGATCCCGCGCGATGCGTCCATATCGGCGACCGGGAGAGCGACATCTATGAGCTTTTCTGCACGGCACGGGAGTTGGGGACGCATTTTCTGGTCAGGAGTTGTGTCGACCGGCTGGTGGGCAACGGCCACCATACGATCGCCGACGAGATGACGGCTGTCGAGATCGCCGGCGAGCACCAAGTCGAAGTTCGCAACGGTAAGGGCCGCGTCGAGACGGCAACCGTCGAGATCAGATACCGCAGCGTTCGCGTCGCCGAATGGTTCCGACCTCTTTCAAGCGGCATGGTTTTCCGTCTGTGGTTATCCAGCACGCGGTTTGGCTCTATGCTACGTCTTCCGGTCCGGCCGAAAATCAATGACCACCAGTCATGTCTAACACTCCCGCCTTTTCACGGCGGCCCACCCATCAACCGGACGATGCCTTCAGCCGAAAATGTCGTCGAGGACGCCGGCTTTACGGCACTTGGCCGCGGTACGCTCCAGCATGAAGTCGACCTCAGCCTTGTCGGCCTCGGTGATGGCGGGGGCCGGCGGGCGGGCCAGGGGGGAGGTCAGCAGGCCGCGCTTGTGGAGGATGTACTTGCGCACCGGCACGCCGATCCTGGGCTGCAATTCGTGGCAGATCAGCGGCAGGAAGATGTCATAGAGGTCGCAGGCGGCATTGGGGTCGCCCCTGGCGACGGCCTCGTAGACGCCGACCAGCATCTCGGGGTAGGCGAAGCCGGAGGCGACGCCGTCGGCGCCACGCATCAGCGCCAAGGCGGCGAACAGCGCGCCGCGCCCGGACAGGATGCTGATGCGCCGGATGCCCTCCTTGGCGCAGGTCTCACGGATGCGCGCGAGCTTGCCGAGACCCGGGTTGTCCTCGCTCTTGAAGACGACGATCTGGGGGAACTCGGCGATCAGCCGGCAGACGAGCGGCACCGAGAAGAAAACGTCGTTGGCCGGCGGGTAGTCCTGCAGCATCACCGGCACATCGGGGCCGATGGCGGCGAAGATGCGCTTGAGGTCGGTGGTGATCTCCTCGTCGGTGCGCACACCCTGGGTTGGGGCGATCATCAGCCCGGCGGCGCCGGCCGCCATCGAGGACCGGGCCAGCGGCGCGTAGTCACGCAGCCTGAGGTTGCCTGTGCCGACCACCACCAGAAAGCGGCCGCCAACGCGCGCGATGACGCGGGCCAGCACCTTCTCGCCCTCCTCGGACGACAGCTTGGCAGCCTCGCCGAAAACGCCCAGCACCACCAGCCCGGCGACGCCGCAGCCGGCGTACCAGTCGACCAGCCGGTCGAGCCCGGCGTAGTCGATCTCGCCATTGTCGAAGAACGGCGTCGGGCAGATCGGGAAAATGCCCCGCACATCAGTCGTCAGAAGTTGCGTCATCGGTCAATCTCCCTTTTCTTTAATTCAGTCCAAAAGTCGACCATCAGCGTCGAAGGCGAATGGCTTGTCCTCACCAAGTACGGCGAGTTCCGGCCGGCCGCGGATTTCCTCCAGGTACGGCTCGGACATCAGGATCTTGTGCAGTTTCTTGGTGTTCTTGATGCGCACGATGCGGGCCAGGTCGTCGGCAAGCCGGGCCTGGGGATCGACGCCGATCATCTTGGCGGTGATGATCAGGCTGTAGAGGACCTCGGCGCGCCGGCCGCCGCGGTCGGATTCGGCGAAAAGCCACGACTTTCTGCCCAGGGCGATACCGCACAACGCCCGTTCCGTTGCATTGTTGATCAGGCAGATCCGGCTGTCGTCGAGGAAGCGGGTGAAAGCATCCTGGCGCTTGAGCACATAGTCCATGGCTCCCGCCACGTCTGCATGGCGCGAGAGCTTGGCACGTGCTTCGCGCATCCAGACTTCGAGCTAAGTGACCAACGGCGCGCGCCGCTCCCGGCGGGCCACCAGACGCGCCGCGGCACCGAAACCGTTGAGGTCGCGCTCGATGGTGAACAACGCATCAATCCGACGGGCCGCCTCCAGGGCCGGTGGGGAGACGACCGCCGGCTTCTTGCCCTTGGCTTTGCGTCGGGATGAGGCGGCGAGTTCGAAGAACTTGCGCCGCGCATGCGCCCAGCAAAGCGCCTCGGTAATCGGACTTGAAAGAAACGCCTTGGCAAAGCGCTGCTCGCTCTCGCGCAGGTCTCTTTCGTTCACCAACGGAACCACCTCTGCGGCGGGCCATCTTGTCCGACCACAGCGGGTTCCTCGCGCCGTCAGTCCTTGTCGGAGTAGGAGCCGCTCCCGTAACCGGAGCCGGCCTTCAGGTATTCCTTGCGCGGCGGCGCGAACACGTCGATCACGGTCGCCCCCTCCGGCCCGGTGACGATGCCGTGCGGGATGTTGCCGGGCGTCTGCCAGAAGTCGCCGGCCTTCATTTCCACCCGCTCGTCGCCGAGAATGCGGACCATCGAGCCGCGCAGCAGGAAGCCCCATTGCTCCTGCGGGTGCTGATGCATCGGGCTGATTGAGCCGGGCTCCAACTCAACCACTGAGACGGTCATCTGCTCGCCACCGAAGACACGGGTGTTGACGCCCGCGTTCAGTTCGCGCGGGATGCCCTTGGTCTTGTCGTGAATATTGAAGTGCCACACTGCGCTCATCGAAAGGACTCCGGTTCTTGGGGTTGTAGTGCGTAAATTGGGCCGGGCGCCGGCGGATCGTGCCGCCGACGTCCGGCCAGGGATCAGTTGATGTGCGAGCTTTGGGAATAGGCGAACATCAGGAAGATGACGAAGGCGCACAGGGCGTAGCCGCCGATCCAGTCCCATGGACGCTGGCTCGGGAAATCGCCGGTACCCGCCCGATGGCCGTCGTCGGCGGGCTTAGCTTCCGGCGCCGAGTGTTGCTGCTGCTCTTGCATGTCAAAGCCTCCTCATCCGGGTTACGCTCAGTGGCCGCCGATCAGGCGCGGCAGCCATAATGCGATGTCCGGAACGAACATCACCAGAATCAGGCCGACGATCTGCAGTCCGATGAACGGCATGACACCCAGAAAGATCTCCTCCAGCTTGACGTCGTCGGGCGCCACGCTCTTCAGCCAGAAGGCGGCGGGGCCGAACGGCGGTGACAGGAAATAGATCTGGATGTTCATCACAAACAGCACGCCGAACCACACCGGATCGAAGCCGAGGGCGGCGACTACCGGCACGAACACCGGAACCGTGATGAACACGATGGCGATCCATTCGAGGAAGGTCCCCAGCACCATGAGGATCAGCATCATGACGAAGATGATGCCGAGCGGCGGCAGGTCAAGGCCGGTCAGCAGCGACTTCATGAAGGCGGTGCCGCCGATCACGTTGTAGATGGCGACCAGGCTGATCGCCCCGAGGATCAGCCATATGATGCGCCCGATCGTCGACATCGTCTGCTCGATAGCGTCGAGCAGCATCGAGGGGGTGAGCTGGCGGCGTACTGCGGCAGCGATCAGCGAGCCGAGCACGCCGACGCCGGCGGCCTCGGTCACCGAGGCGATGCCGGCATAGATGCTGCCCATCACCCAGGTGATGAGGAACAACGGCAGCAGCAGGCCGCGCATCAGGCGCAGCTTCTCCATCCCCGAAAGCGATTGCAGCTCGGCCGGCGGCAGCGGCGCCAACGACGGCTGGAAATGACAACGCAGCAGGATGTAGGCGATGTACATGCCGGCGTAGAGCAGGCCCGGCGTGATGCCGCCGAGGAACAGGTCGGCGATCGACACGCCGGCGGCAAAGCCGTACATGATCATGACGACGCTTGGCGGGATCAGGGTGGCCAGGATGCCGGCGGCGCAGATGGTGCCCATGGCCAGCTTGCGGTCGTAGCCGAGGCGCATCATCTGCGGCAGGGCGATCAGGCCGAGCATGACGATCTCGCCGCCGATGACTCCGGTCATCGCCGCCATCACCACCGCCACCAGCGTCGCCTGCACGGCGACGCCGCCGCGCAGCCGGCCGGAGATGATGGCCATGGCGTTGAACAGATCCTCGGCGATACCAGCGCGCTCCATGATGCTCGACATCAGGACGAACAGTGGCACGGCGACCAGCGAGTAGTTGTGCAAGATCTCCAACATGTTCGAGGCGACGAGGAACAGCCCCGGCTCGCCGAACTTGAAGAGGGTGACGAGGATCGACACGGTCAGCGTGGCGATGCCCAGCGGCATGCCGGTGACCATCAGGAGGAGTAAGCCGCCGACGATGAAGACGGTGAGGGTTCCGACGTCCATCGGCCTATCTCCACTCGCCGTGGGTCTGCAGGTGGCGGATCAGGTTGACCGCGAGCTGCAGGGCATACATGCAGGCGCCGGCGAACAGCATGCCCTTGAGGATCATCGGCTCGGGCGAATTGAAGGGCGAGCCCGACAGCTCGTGCATCGTCCAGGCGTCGCGGGCCAGCGGCCATGAGGCGTAGGCCAGGGTGCCGACGGCGGCCAAGCCGACGACGTTGGAGAACAGGTCGAGCGCCCACTGCGCCGACCTGGGCGCGTTGGCGTAGAGTATGGTGATCGAGATGTGCTTCTTCTGCTGGGTGACGTAGCCGGCCGACATCATCCACGCGATGGCGCACAGCAGCATGACCACTTCGAACGCCCAGATCGTCGGGGCGTTGAAGAGGTAGCGCATCACCACCTCGTAGAAGGTGAGCAGCGCGGCGACCATGTAGAACTGCCCGACTGCGCGCCCGCAATAAACGCTGACGGCGTCGATGGCTGACAATAAGGACCGCATAAAGCCCGCCTGTTCTTTTCTTATGGGAAGGGGTCGGGATGCGAACGACGGGAAGGCGTGAGGCCGCTCCCCCGTCGTCCCATCCGTCGATCGGACGCCGGGCCGGCGCCTACAGCAGGCCCAGTCGCTTCATGAACTTGACGTTCTCGTCATAGACTTCCTTGGCCAGCGCGTTCTTGTTGGCGAAGTCGACCCAGGCACCCTTGGCGATCTCGCGGAACTTGGCGCGCTCTTCCGGCGACCAGTCGATGATCTCGACCTTCTCGCCCTTGCCCGAGCGGTCCTCGGCAGCCAGTTCGAGATCGCGGATCTCGTTGTAGCGACGCTTCATGTCGTAGAGGTAGTGCCACCACACCCCGAGCGTCGCCTGCAGGTCGGGGGTGAGCGAGTCCCACTTCTTCTGGCTTACTGCGAATACGTGGACGGTGACCGAGTGGATGCCGGGGAACAGCGGGTATGGCGCGACGCGGTGCAGGCCATTGGTCCGATTATTGGTGTAGGACGCCATGTCGGCGCCGTCGACCACGCCCTTCTCCAGCGAGGTGTAGACTTCGGTGGTCGGCAGCGATACGGTAGCCGCGCCGGCCCGGCGGAACACCTCTGACACAAGGCCCTCGGGGGCACGCAACTTCTTTCCCTTGAGGTCGGCGACGCCGCGCAGCGGTACCTTGGCGACGAACGCCTCGTTCATGTAGGTGGCGCAGCCCACCACGTGCACCTTACCTTTGCCGAAGGTCGCGTCATACAGCTTCTGGCTCAGCTCAGCGCCGGGGCCAATGAAGCAGAACGACTGCTGCTGGTCGGCGTTGGCATAGCCGGCCACCAGGTTGCCCATCAGGGCGAAGGCCGGGTTGAGGCCGGAGTGGTATTCCATCGAGGTAATGTGCCCGTCGAGGATGCCTGCAACCATGGCTGGGACCGTTTCCTTGTAGGGCACCACAGCGTCCATGGTAAACAGCTCGGTCTTCAGCCGCCCGCCGGTCATCTTCTCCAGCATCGGGTTCCATTCTTCGCTCTGGACCTTGTAGACCTCGTCCCCCGAGCGGTCACTCACCTGGATCTTGAGGGTGATGCCGTCGGCGAACGCCGCCGTGGCGAACAGCGTGACGAGCGCCACGCCGGATACCAAACCCAGTCGACGTCCCATGTCTTTTCCTCCTTGCCGGGAACGCTCTTGTGCGTGGCGATCCCTGTTTGACGATGAACCGTCATTATTATTATCAATTTTGTTATCAATAATCTATGCGATAATAAGCCTATTAGGGCTATATTTCCTATAACACCAGTCCGGTTTACGAATATTCAGCGAACATTATTCGAATTGTTGGGAGACAGCGGCAACCGCCCCCGCCGCGCCCCGGCGATCGGCCTTGAGCAGCCCGGCCGGCTGGCGCCCGCGGCTCGGCCCTCAGCCCTTGCCGAACAGCCTCCGGTAGGTCTCGATGTAGGCCTTGGGCGACGGGTGCTGGTGGCGGACGCAGAGGTCGACCAGCCGCTCGCGGTCACCGGCTTTCAGCGCCTCGATGATCTGGGCGTGGACGTCGCGCGAGCCGGCGAAGGTGGTCGGGCTCTGGCCGGCGTAGAA
The DNA here is from genome assembly GCF_026163695.1 of Shumkonia mesophila. Taxonomy (NCBI): domain Bacteria; kingdom Pseudomonadati; phylum Pseudomonadota; class Alphaproteobacteria; order Rhodospirillales; family Shumkoniaceae; genus Shumkonia; species Shumkonia mesophila. The sequence continues at coordinate 20,567 of NZ_JAOTID010000028.1, forward strand.
GCGGATGAAGTTCGACTTCATTGCGTAGAGGTTGGTCGCCTCGGCGAGGTAGCGGTTGCCGCAGGCTGAGAACAGCACCTCGTGGAAGCGGATGTTGGAACGGAAGATGCCGCGCAGGTCGCCGGCCTCCACCGCCTTGGCGTAGGTGTGGTGGATGGCCGTCAGCTCCTTGATCAGCGCCGGGTCGGCGGGCAGTGGGATGCGACTGGCCGCGCTGCTTTCGAGGATCTCGCGGAAGGCGTACAGTTCGCGCACCTCCTCGGGCGTGTAGTCGTGGACGCGGGCGCCCTTCCCGCGTTCGCGCACCGCCAAGTTACGCGTCTCCAGTTCGGCCAGCGCCTGGCGTATGATATGGCGCTTCACCGCAAAGCGTTCGATCAGATCGTCCTCGATCAGCCGTTCGCGCGGCCGCAACCGCCCGAAGACGATGTCCTCCTCCATCTGCTCGACGACGCTGCTCAGGGTTTCCGCCGTGCAGGCGTTCTTGCGCTCGTGCTCGGGCATGTGTGGCCCTCTTCCTTTCTCGTCTCGTGCCTTGCCCGCGGGAATGCCTCCCCGCAGGCGTTGGTCTGGCGCCAGGGGCCGTGGCCCACGCCGTTGCCTTATCCCGTCTGTCGCACCGTCCCCCTTCACAAATACCTCACCTATCGCGCCGGCCGGCGCCATCGCGGTGGCGGGCGGTGTAAACGACCCCTCCGCTCCGGCAACGGGCACCGGACGGCAAACAGTGATGCCTGTTTCCCGGCCCGGCGAATTCCCTCCTCCGACCGAGCGGTGTGGGAGACGCCAGCATCCGAGGATCAAGTGCCCAGCCGATTCTATACTGCACCGAAGGGAAAAACGTCAATCAATAAAATTATTGATATATTTATTGACTTGCCTCCAGTTTTGCGATGTCCTTCTGCGCTATGCGCGGTCCGCCCCGGCCGGCCCCGACGACGACCGGCAGTGCGGCGGCGCCGGACGCAGTGGGTTCCAATTGTCACGGCGGTGATTCACAAAATGGCTGACAACAAGAAGGCGGGTATGCGCAAGGGCCTTACCAACTATGGTGATCCCGAGTTCTCTTTGTTCATCCGCAAGGCGTTCATCAAGGCGAAGGGGTATTCGGATGACGCCCTGGATCGGCCGGTGATCGGCATCGCCAACACGGGAAGCGATTACAACCCCTGTCATGGCAACGCCCCGGAACTCATCGAGGCGATCAAACGCGGCGTCATGCTGGCTGGCGGCCTGCCCATGCAGTTTCCCACCGTTTCCCTGCACGAGGCGTTTTCGCACCCGACCAGCATGTTCCTGCGCAACCTGATGTCGATAGACACGGAAGAGATGATCCGTGCCCAACCCATGGATGCCGTCGTCCTCATCGGCGGCTGTGATAAGACGGTGCCGGCGCAATTGATGGCCGCCGCCAGCGTGAACATCCCCGCCATCTGCGTGGTCACCGGACCCATGCTCAGCGGCACTCATGGCGCCGAGCGGGTGGGCGCCTGTACCGATTGCCGCCGCTTGTGGGGCAAGCATCGCGTCGGCGAGATCGACGAAAAGGAAATCACGGAGATCAGTGGCCAGTTGGTTCCCTCGATCGGCTTTTGCGGCGTCATGGGCACGGCCAGCACCATGGCCTGCATGACCGAAGCCTTGGGCATGATGCTGCCGGGCGGCGCCACCATCCCGGCTGTCCATTCCGATCGCATGCGCCACGCCGAGACTGCCGGCCGGAGGGCGGTGGCGATGGTGCGCGAGGGGCTGACCCCCGACAAGATCATCACTCCGAAATCGATCGCCAATGCGCTGCGCGCCCTGATGGCGATCGGTGGCTCGACCAACGGCATCATCCACTACACGGCGCTGGCCGGGCGCCTTGGCATCCAAGTTGACCTCGACGCCTTCGATAGGATGGGCAACGAAACCCCGGTGCTCGTCGATATCAAGCCATCGGGTACTCGCTACATGGACGATTTTCACAAAGCTGGCGGCATGCGCGCCGTGCTGCGCGAGATCAGGCACCTGCTGAACCTCGATTGCCTGACCGTCTCCGGCAGGACGCTGGGCGAGGAGATCGAGGCCTACCCGGAGCCCTGGCCGCAAGATATGGTCCGGCCCCTGACCAACCCCATTAGCCAGACCGGCGGGATCGCGGTGCTGCGCGGCAACATCGCACCGCGTGGCGCCATCTTCAAGCAGTCGGCGGCGTCCAAGCAGAGCCACACCGGCCGGGCTATCGTCTTTGAATCGCAGGAGGATATGATCAGCCGCATCGACGACCCGGCGCTCGATGTGACGCCCGACGACATCCTGGTGATGCGCAATGCCGGGCCGGTGGGCGCCCCGGCGATGCCCGAAGCCGGCTACATTCCCATTCCCAAGAAGCTGGCGGCGCAGGGGGTGAAGGACATGATCCGCATGTCGGACGCGCGGATGAGTGGCACCGCCTTCGGCTCGATCGTCCTACACATCTGCCCGGAAGCGGCCGTCGGCGGCCCGCTGGCCCTGGTCAGGACCGGCGATCGGATCCGCCTCGACGTACCCGGCCGCTCACTCGACGTGCTGGTCTTCGACGACGAGCTGGCCGCCCGCCGCACCGCCCTGCCGCCGCCCCGCAAACCCACCACCGGGCTGCGCGGCTACTACCGCCTGTTCCTCGATCACGTCCAGCAGGCCGACGAGGGCTGCGACTTCGACTTCCTGACTAAGCGCCCCTATACTGACCGCACCCCCTGACCCGCCAGTTTGCGACCTCGTTCCTCCCCCGTGGATGGCTACCTCAAGCGCGGCCATCTACGTCATTGATGCCATGGGGTCGGTGGTTTTCACCACGCCATCTCGGGTCGAGGGTCGGCCGTTGCCCGGTGACGCCGCCGCTTCCTGCCACCTCGTCGGAGCGGAGGGAGATTGAACCCTTTTACGGCTAGATCCTCGCGCGAGACGAGTACGAACAGATGGTTCCCAAGGAGCAAAGAAAGGCCGAATGCCCATCACCTGGGCAGCATGTGCCCCGGTAGTTCGACGTGGGCGGGAACAACTTTCCGGTGCGTGGTAACACGCTGGAAATTGATACACTGCTATGGTACACTGCCCTCGAAATCGGAAGCGAATTTCCTCGGATTTCCGCCGTTTTTTCAGAGTAAGGTCCCCTCCCCTAGGGGACGCCAATCATTTCAAGGGCCTAGCAAGGCCCTTTTATTTTTTCCCACAAATCTCCCACAAAGCGATGGCGGTATTGTCGGTGGCGAGGCTTATCCCCACCCTTCACCGTCGCCTGGGTAGCCTCGGGCATGAAGCGGCCGGTTCCATGCCCGAGTCGAATACCCTGCCTACTCCCCGAACACCACTCGGTCGATCAGGCTGAAATCCAGATAGCGGCCACGGAGTTTGGTGGCGACATCTCCGGCACCTACGGCGTCGAGGGTATCGATGCAGTCTTCGAGCGTGACCGTCTGAAATCCCGACTCGTTGGGGTCCTCGGATTTCAAATGGCCCTGGTAGCTTCGCACGGCGTTGCCGCACTGGGTGTTCTGGGATCGGCCCCATCGCGAATGCTCAGCGCCCAACGCTGACATACAGGCGGGAGTGCGACGCTTCGAATAGCGGACCATCGCGCTTCCTTCCGTTCACCCTGGTGCAGGCCGGTTACCGGCACCGGTCTAATGGCGACGGCTCTGCGACGCGCGATTTTTCCGCCTCTTCCCGGAGCGCCGCCACGATATCGATGGTTAGCGGGATGCCGCGCTTCAGCCTCTCCTCCTTCGCCCGCGACTCAGGCTCGCCGGGCATCAGGATCTCGTCGAAGCCATGGGCCCGGGGGCAGGCCTTGACGCGTTCGACCAGGGTATCCATCCGCGCCTCGTATTCGTCCCGCGGCATGAACAGGTCCGGCTTGATCGCCATGAAGAAGTGCCCGACGTTCTGTGGACCCGAGAAGTCGAGGTAGGGGTTGACCACCTCGCCAGCCAAGGCCGCCCCGGTTAAGACGCCGCCCAGGACTTCCATGAGCATGGAAAGGGCCGCCCCCTTGTGCCCGCCGAACGGCAGGCAGACCCCCTCGAAGGCCTTCTTCGCATCGGTTGTCGGCCGGCCCTCGGCATCGAGCGCCAAGCCCTCCGGAATGGGATCGCCCCGCTGCGCCGCCAGGCGGATCTTGCCGCGCGCCACGACGGTCATGGCCATGTCGAGCACGTAGGGGCCGAGCTTGCCGCCGGGCGCTCCGGCGGCAAAAGGCGCCGCTCCCAGGAATTTGCTGCGGCCGCCCCAGACCGGGATCGCTGGCGACGAACTGGTAAAGGCCAGCGAGATGAAGCCGGCCTCGATGGCCTGCAAGACATAGAGGGCGGCCATGCCGTAGTGGGTGCTGCGCCGCACGCCTGCCAGTCCGATCCCCAACTCCCGGGCCATGGCGATAGCCTCCTCCATGGCCCGCTTGCCGACGATGAACCCCATGCCGTCATCGCCATCGACGGATGCCACCACCGGGGTCACCCGCTTCACCGTGATGGCGGGCTGCGGCTTGACCAGGCCGCGCCGCAGGCGTTCGGCATAGATCGGGATGCGGGCCACACCGTGCGACGGCAGTCCCCTGAGATCGGCCTCCACCAGCCCCTCGGCCACCAACTTGGCATCGGCCAGCTTCAGGCCATGCGCCGTGAACACCGCCTCGCCGAAGCGCAGGAGCTCGCGATCCGCAAAAATCACTGATTGCACCATTCTGCCAATCCCCCTATCCATTCGGCCGGCGATCCGCCAGGCCATTCTTGAAAATCCAATTTCTCGGCCGCCGGAGGGCCTGACCACACACGTCCCGCCTGATGTCCAGCGGCACCAAAGCAGCCAGTCGTTCCGCTCGCTCGTGACGCCTCGGCTGGGACCTGTCTTTTGAAAGCTAGTGGATTTTTATATTGTAAAATCCAATTATGCAAGGCAAAATCGGCCTCAGTTGGATGGCCCGCGCAGCAGGCGTCCGCGTGATCAATCGCCAAGGAAACGAGAACCAACATGAAAATTCTGGTCCTGCCAGGGGATGGAATCGGTCCCGAAATCACCGAGTCAACAATGGCGGTCATGCGGACCGTCGAGGAACTCTACAAGCTGGGCATAGAGTTCGAATTCGACGAGATCGGCTTCATCAGCCTCCACAAGTACGGGACCACGCTTCGCGATGAAGTGCTCGACAAGGCCCGGCGCTTTGACGGCATCATTCTCGGACCCCAATCCCATCTCGACTACCCCCCGCGCGACCAGGGCGGCGTCAACTTCTCGGCCGCGTTCCGCGTGAAACTCGACCTCTATGCCAACGTCCGCCCGGCCCGCACGCGCCCGGGCCTGGCCAGGACGGACAAGCACATGGACCTCGTCATCATGCGCGAGGCGACCGAGGGCTTTTATCCGGACCGCAACATGGTCGCCGGCTGCGGCGAATTCATGCCGACCGAGGATATCGCCCTGTCCATCCGCAAGATCACTGCTTTTGCCAGCAATCGCATTGCCCGGCGCGCCTTTGAACTGGCGCAGACCCGGCGCAAGAAGGTGGCGGCGATTCACAAGGCCAACAATTTCATTCTCAGCGACGGCCTGTTCCTGCGAGAAGTCCGCAAGGTCGCGGCAGAATTCCCCGAAGTCGAACTGGAGGAAATCATCGTCGACGCCATGGCCGCTTACCTGGTCAGGGACCCGTCGCGTTTCGACGTCATCGTCGCCACCAACTTCCACGCCGACATCCTGTCGGACCTGGCCAGCGAGCTTTCGGGCAGCCTCGGTCTGGCGGGCTCCATCAACGCTGGCGACACCCTTGCGGCGGCCCAGGCCCAGCATGGCTCGGCCCCGGACATCCAGGGCCAGAACAAAGCCAATCCCATTTCGCTGATCCTGTCGGCCTCGATGCTGCTCAAGTGGCTGGGCGACCGCCACAAGCGCCAGAACTATTGCAGCGCATCGGCTTGCATCGACAAGGCGATCGATACGGTCATCATGAATCCCGCGAAGCGCACGCCGGATCTCGGCGGGCCGCTGGGAACAGACGCTTTCACGGCCTGCGTCGTCGAGGAAATCCGGCGCACCAACGTGGTGGCCGCCTGAAAACGGCCGACGATATGAGCGACTTTTGCGCCCACGTCGAGGTCTGTCCGGCCTCCCTGTAAGAAACTCGCGTCCTTGTCAATGCCTGGCCCGGAACCCCTTGGTTCCGGGCCGCCTCTTTTGAGGCGTCGGGGTCGAGGATAGAGAAGAGGCCGGAGGGAAGTGGACTGACGCCTTGCCCGACCGGGTTAGAACGTCGCCTCGATGCGGCGGTCCGACAGGCTGGACTCGAAGAACCGGCTCTTGCGGTCGCTGGCCGCGCCCAGGTGGACGCGGAGGAGCTCGGCGGCCTCCTCCTGCCGCCCCTCCAGCAGCAGGTCGAGCAGCCCGATATGTTCTTCGCACTGCTTGATGAGCCGCCCGCGGTCGAACATGGCGCGGTACTCGATCAACCGCCGCAGGCGGTTGATCCTTCTGAGGGATTCCAGGAAGAACGGGTTGCCCGAACAGCCGACGATCAGCTCGTGAAGTTCCGTTCCCGCTTGGAACAGACGGGCCGGCGACAGCTTCCAGATCTCGCCGTCCATCATCCCGACCTGCTGTTCGCGCATCCGCTCGAACGCGGTCCTGTCAGCGGTATAGGTTGGGCACAATAGGGCGGCAGGCTCGATGACCAAGCGGAACTCGTAGCTCTGCTTGTGCATGGCCGGCGACGTGAGGACGGGCAGAAACCGCCAGCCGTACCCGGGCTTACGTTCGATCCAGCCTTCCTGGACCATGCGCGCCAGCATGCCCTGAATCTCGGCACGGCTGATCTGATAGTGCCGACGCAGGTCGGTTTCGGTCACCTCTTCCGGCAACCGGCCAGTCAGCCGATCCTCGGCAATGCGGAAGTAGGGCTCGTCCTCACCCGGCAGATCATGGCCCAGGGAGCCGGCCAGGACTTCGTGATCGGCGATGGCAACGAAGCAGCCGCGATTCTTCTGCGACTTGACGATGCCGCGATCCTCGAGGATCTTCAGCGCATCCTTCACCGGCTGGCGGGAGACGTGGAACTCGTCGGCCAGCTTCTGCGCGCTGAGGTGCTCACCCACCTTCAACCGGCCGTCACGGATCATTTCGCCGATCTGGAGGGCAATCTGCACCCTCAGCTTGGGCTGCCGCACGTTGTTCATCGGAGATTCGCGCAAAATCCAGTTTCCATACATTTCTTTCTACACCGTTGCCGAGACCGCCGCAAAATGCCTTTTTCCGGCGGAACCCGGAGCAAGCCGTGCAATCGATCCGGATTGGATCCTCGCTTTTCCAATATCCCCGTTTGACCGGCCGGCGGAGCCGTCGCCATCTGCCGCCGCCAGCCGCATCGTCATGGCCTTGGCGCCTGCCGGACGTCCCGCCGACGAGGCCTGACGGCATCCCGCCAACCAAACATATATGAATATGTTGCAAAAAAAATCCAATTTTGGCAAGCTGGGCCTTGGCGACCAAAGCGACCTTGGAAACCAGCCGCTGTCCGCAACGACCGGTGTTGAGCGCCGGTGACCCGGCAGCCGATTTTGCCGATTCATTTGGATTTTTGCTAAGTACATGACCCATAAAGGAGCCTTATTCCCATGTCCGCCACGCCGCTGACTGCCGCCGATTTGGACGCCCTGCGCAAATTCGACACGCCGACCGTCTGCAACTGCCTGGAACTGCTGATCCCGCAGCGCCGCGGCTGGGGCTACACGGTGGAGCCG
>NZ_JAOTID010000029.1 GCF_026163695.1 Shumkonia mesophila
GGCCGTGGCCGAAATCCTGGCCTTTTGCGGCTATGACTTCCTGCTCATCGACAACGAGCATGGCCCGGGAGACCCCTGTGTCTGCCATGGGTCGACGTCGGCAATCGGGCGGTCAAACTAAATTAAGTGAGGACTCCAGGAATGACCGAGACCAAGTTGGAGGCGCTTCGGCGCCACACTGTTATTGTCGCCGACAGCGGCGATATTGAGGCCATCCGTGCATTTGCGCCGCAAGACGCGACGACCAATCCGAGCCTGATCCTGAAGGCGGCGCGGATGCCGGCCTATGCGGATCTGGTCGCGCGGGCCATTGATCAGGGCGGCGGCGAGGTCGGCTCGGATGACGGCCGGCTCGACCGCGTCCTCGATCATCTTGCCGTGGCCTTCGGCGCCGAGTTGACCCGCATTGTGCCGGGGGTGGTGTCGACGGAGGTCGACGCGCGGCTGTCGTTCGACAGCGAGGCGACGGTGGCCAAGGCCGAACGGCTGATCGGCCTCTACCGGAAGCTCGGCGTGGATCGGGAACGCATCCTGATCAAGGTGGCGGCGACCTGGGAAGGGATCCGCGCCGTGGAGGTTCTGGAGAAGCGGGGCATCAGCTGCAACGTCACCCTGGTGTTCTGTTTGGCCCAGGCGGTCGCGGCGGCCGAGGCCGGGGCCTTCCTGATCTCGCCCTTTGTCGGACGCATCCGCGACTGGAACGCCAAGGTGACGGGCAAGACATTTACGGCCGAAGACGATCCCGGTGTGCTCTCGGTGCGGGAGATCTACGACTACTTCAAGCATTACGGGCTCGCGACCATTGTCATGGGCGCGTCGTTCCGCAGCAAGGAAGAGGTCGAAGCGCTGTGCGGCTGCGACCGCCTGACGGTCAGTCCCGCCCTACTGGACGAATTGCGCCGGGACGTGGGCAGCCTGCTGCGCAGGCTCGATCCCGCGGCGAGCCGCGCGGCGGCGATCGAGCGGATCGCGGTGGACGAGAAGGCGTTCCGCTGGCGGCTCAATCACGACGCGATGGCGACAGAGAAACTGGCGGAGGGTATCCGCTTGTTCCACGCCGATACCGAGGCCCTGAGGCGGCACGTTGGCGAGATCATGCACAACCGCCCCCGTACCGCTTGAACCAGGGTTCTTCTCCCGTTTCCCAGGAAGGAAGAGGTTTGCAGATGCGCCAGGATCAAGACGGATCTTCGCGGCCCGACACCAAGGCCATGGCCAACGCTCTGCGCTTTCTCGCCATGGACGCGGTTGAAAAGGCCCAGTCGGGCCATCCCGGCATGCCCATGGGCATGGCCAACGTGGCAACGGTTCTGTTCGGCCGGTTTCTAAAGTTCGACCCGACGTGCCCGACATGGCCGGACAGGGACAGGTTCGTCCTGTCGGGTGGCCACGGCTCGATGCTGCTTTATGCCCTCCTGCACCTCACGGGGTATCGGAGGATGCCGATGGAGGCGATCCGGGCCTTCCGCCAACTCGGCTCGATCGCTGCCGGTCACCCGGAGGTCGACCCGCAGGTCGGAATTGAAACCACCACGGGCCCGTTGGGCCAGGGCTTTGCCACCGCCGTGGGCATGGCCCTGGCGGAGCGGCTACTCAACGCCCGCTTCGGATACGCGCTCGTCGACCACCGCACCTGGGTAATGTGCGGCGACGGCGACCTGATGGAAGGGATCAGCCACGAGGCGGCTTCGCTCGCCGGGCACCTGAGATTGGAGCGGCTGACCGTGCTATATGACGACAACGGTATTTCGATCGATGGCCCGACAGCTCTGTCCTTCTCGGAAGATGTGCTTGCCCGGTTCCAATCCTATGGCTGGAACGTGGCCTGGGTTGACGGCCACGATCACGCGGCGTTGGCCGAGGCGATGCAGGCTTCGCTCACTGCCGAGGCGCCGACCCTTGTGGCCTGCGGAACCACCATCGGCTTTGGCGCGCCCAACAAGGCCGGCAAGTCGGCCGCGCACGGGGCCCCGCTCGGCGCAGATGAGATCGCCGCCACGCGGGAGGCTCTCGGCTGGCCTTATCCCCCCTTCGAGATTCCGTCCGAGATTCGCCAGGCCTGGGCGGCGGCCGGCCGCCGTGGCGCGGCGCGGCGCGAAGCTTGGCAGGCAAGCCACGATGCCTGTCCGGAAGAGTGCCGTGTCGCCTTCGATCGCCGGATATCGGGGGCTCTCGACGGTCTCGGCGCGCTTATCCAGGAGATCAAGAGCGAGGCAACGGCAGCCAGACCGGCGTTCGCCACCCGATCCGCTTCCGGCAAGGTGCTCGACCGCCTGGCTCCGGTCCTCGAAGCGCTGGTCGGCGGTTCCGCCGATCTGACGCCGTCGAACAACACCCGCTTCACCGGCGCCGTCGACATCGCGCCCGGAAACTTTGCCGGCCGCTACGTGCGCTACGGCGTACGCGAGAACGCCATGGCCTCGATCATGAACGGACTGGCGCTGCACGGCGGGTTCATTCCCTACGGCGGCACCTTCCTGTGCTTCGCGGACTACGCGCGGCCGGGCCTTCGCCTTGCCGCCCTGATGCGCCAGCGGGTGATCCATGTAATGACCCACGATTCGATCGGGCTCGGCGAGGACGGACCGACCCATCAGCCGGTGGAGCATCTCGCCAGCCTGCGTGCGATCCCCGGCCTTCTGGTCCTGCGGCCGGCCGATTTGGTGGAAACGGCCGAGTGCTGGGAAATCGCCTTGAAGACGAAGGACGCGCCCTCGGTGCTGTCGCTGTCCCGCCAGGCCCTGCCGACGATAAGGTCGGAAGGGACGACGGAGAACCGGTGTGCCCGGGGCGGCTATGTCCTGGCCGAAGCCGGTGCCGGGCCGCGACGGGTCACCCTGATTGCCTCCGGCTCCGAGGTGGTGATCGCCCTCGACGCGCGTGAGGCGTTGGAGAGGAAGGGCATCGGGACGGCGGTGATTTCCATGCCGTGCATGGGCCTGTTCGGGCGGCAGCCCGATGACTACCGCCGTGCCGTGCTGCAGACAGGTACCCTGCTCGTGGGGATCGAGGCGGCCGTTCGCTTTGGCTGGGGTGATCTCATCGGAGAGGATGGGGTGTTCATCGGCATGAGCGGATTTGGTGCGTCTGGGCCGGGCGAAGATCTCTATCGTCACTTCGGCATCACTGCCGAGGCTATCGTCGGAGCCGTGCGTGAACGCCTCGGCCGGGGCTAACACGCCTCCTGCCGTCGCGCTGGCGTTGTCAAGTTGTTGGAAACTGGCACGTTAACAGCGGCGGCGGACCGAAATTTGCCGTGACCTCGGTCAGGCAGCGAGCCAGCCTTGCCGCCAAACGGCAAACGTCTCGGCGCGGAACGTCTTGAAGATGGCGCGAGATAGAAGATGGCGTTGGAAGTAGAAGGTGTTGTAGACGGCGTGGATCGCCAGAAACCGTTGGGCGGATCCTGGTGATTTTAGCCGCTGCTGTTTTCGCTCTCGCCGCCGGACCGGCTGATGAGAATTCTCGGCTCGATTGTTGGTTCGTGATCCTTGATCATGAATGGCAGACAGCCGCTTTTCGCGGATGGCGACCGGATACGATTTGAGCTTGTCCGTGGTGATTCGCTCTGGTGCAACGCCCAGCTTCCTCAACGACTTTCGCAGCAATTTCCTCGCCGGTCCTTTTTTCGAAATGAAGGAAAATCCGCGGATTTGGGAGAATGCTTATTTGTCATTGGATCCCGACATCAAGTCTCCGTCCCAAGAAGGAGCCGCGTCTGAGTGTAAGTCATGGAACTCACGAAAACGGTAGTCGAACGAGGTGAATCCCTGTGTCAGTGAACGAAGAATGGCTTTCGCTCAATCGTGAGAACGTGATCGAGCCAGAACTGGGGATCATCGACGCCCATCACCACTTCTGGGATCGCCCCGGCTTTCGTTATATGTTGGACGACTTCCTCGCCGATGTCTCCACGGGCCACAATATCGTTGGCAGCGTATTCGTGGAGGCAAGTTCGCGCCAGCGCTCCTGCGTAGGGACGATGTACCGGGCGGACGGACCCGAGGAGCTGCGCTCACTTGGCGAAGTCGAGTTCGTCAATGGCTTGGCCGCGATTGCGCACAGCGGTCAGTACGGTCCGTCGGGCTTGTGCGCTGGTATAATTTCTTATGTTGACCTTCGTCTTGCCGAAAGCGTTGTCGACGTTCTTGCCGAGCACGCACGGATGCCCCGCGTCAAGGGTATCCGCAACATGACCGCCTGGCACGCCGAACAGGCGATCAGGAGTCCGGACCTCGTGACCAATCCGGGAATGCTTGGAGAACCCGCATTCCGGCGGGGATTTGCAGCACTTCATGAGTTCGGTTTTAGTTTCGACGCTTGGTTGTTCGTACCGCAGATTCCAGAACTTACCAAGTTGGCACGTTCCTTTCCCGACGTGAAGATCGTTCTGGATCATCTGAGCGGTGTAATGGGCGCCGGCCCGTATGCTGGACGCCGGAATGAGGCGATTGTCGAGTGGCGAAGCAATCTTGCCGAACTCGCGCGCTGCCCGAACGCCTATGTCAAGATCGGAGGCATGGCCTCGCCCAGGGGAGGCTTCGACTTGGACGGTCGCGCGGTGCCGGCAGACTCCGACGAGCTGGCACGCCACTGGCGTCCGTATGTGGAGACATGCATCGAGCTTTTCGGCACCAGACGTTGCATGTTCGAAAGCAACTTCCCGGTCGATAAGCAGTGGGTATCGTACGTTTCGCTATGGAATGCCTTCAAGAAGATCACACGGGAATTCAGCGCCTCTGAACGGCGCGATCTCTTTTTTGACACGGCGAAAGAGTTCTATTCGCTCGAACTCCCGGAACCCTAGTTCGTGCGAACGCCAAGTCCCGACTGCCCGTCATCAAAACATTTGGGACATCTGAGCCGCTCGGATAACGGAGACTCTGACTACTCGGTTGTCCAACATCGACGCCTCCATGCTCCTCGAAGGTGGGGGCTGGCCACCTGGAGACACGATCACCGGAAAAACGCGGAAATCTTTGGGTGACCGGTAGTTTCTCCGACCTTCACATGGCTGACAGTTCAACAGTTGTATGACATATTGCCATAAAGGAGGAGCGGCGAGCGTACGCCGATCTGTCTCCTCAACCGACCGCCCATGGCGGCCTGAAGGACGTTGAGGTGCAAGTGTCAGATAACCCGGAGTGGTCCACGGTTCACCGGCTCGTCAACATCTTCTGGGAGCGGGGTCTCGCGCCTGGAGATAAGGTGCCGGCCGAAAAGGAGATCAGCAGCCTGCTCGGCGTCAGTCGGCCGGTCGTTAGAGAGGCTTTTAGCGTGCTTGAGGCGACGGGCCTCTTGGTGGCTCGCAAAGGAAGCGGCAGAATCTTGATGCCTTTCGGTTTTGGTTCAGTCATCAGCCTGCTGTCGAGCTACACAATGCCGCGTGGAAAGCTGCTTCTGGACCTGCTCGCCGTCCGCCAGGTGATGGAAACGAACATGCTACCCGCCGCCGCTGCCGTCATGCCGGCCGAGGACATGGAGAAACTCGAAAAATTGGTCCAAACGATGGAGCTTAAGGCCAGTCGTGGCGAATATTTTGGTGAGGTGGACCGCCAGTTTCATTCATTGCTTTACAAGTGTCTCAATAATGAGGTGCTTCTGGGCCTCCTGGATCTGTTCTGGACGATGTATGATGATCTCGACACCGGAGCTCTCTCTCATTCGCAGCGTCTTGACGAGACCGCGGCACATCATCGGCGTATTCTCGCGGCGCTTCAGAGCGGCGATATTCATCGAGCGCAGTACCATCTGGACGCGCACTTCTATGACACCGGCTATGTCTTACACTACAGCGACACGGCGAAGGCCTCAGTGAAAAAACTAAGCGCGCCTGCTGAGCATCCTGTCTGACATGTAAAGGCGGGACGCAGACTGTTGACCTCGCTAAAATCCGGAACGTCGCGGGCAATACCGGCGGTGCAGGCGAGCATCAGTAGTGTCCGTGACTACCTCAAGCGACCCGATAAGTGCGCCATGCGTCCTCGGTGAAAGCCACCCCGTGCCCCGGCCGGTCGGGCACGATGAGTTCGCCCTTTTCGACGACGAGCTTGTGGACGAGAAGATCGTCCATGAAAGGGTAGTATTCGACGTAGGTGGCGCGGGGGAGCGAGGCCGCGACATGGACGCTCAACACCGACATGAAGTGGGGCGCGAGGCCCAACCCGAAGCTGTCCGCGACATGGCCGATTTTCATCGTCTCCGAAATACCCCCGACGAAGCAGATGTCGGGATTGAGCACATCGGCCAGCCCTTCGCGGACGAAAGGCATGAAGTCACGACGGGAAAAGACGTGTTCGCCCATAGAAATCGCTACGGGAAGCTCGGCTCGGAGCCGGCGGTAGCCCTCGATATCCTGCGACAGAACCGGCTCCTCGAACCAGAAGATGTTGAGGTCGGCCATCTGCTTGCCGAGCCACAAGGCCGCAGAAAGGCTGAGACGCTCGTTGCCGTCGCACATGATCAGGGCCTCGGGGCCGATGGCCTCCCGGACCGCTGTCAGGCGGGCGATGTCGCGTGTCGGTTCTCTGCCGACCCGGATTTTGACAGCGCGAAAGCCATCGCGGATGTAGCCCGCGGAAAGCTCGGCAAGGTCTTCAATAGAAAGCGATGGACTGGCCTTGCCGCTGCCATAGCAGGGAACCGTCGCCCGCGATTGGCCGAGGGCTTTGGAAAGCGACAGCCCGAGAATCCGCGACCTGAGATCCCAGAGCGCGATATCGATTGCCGAGATCGCCATCGAGGCTATGCCGTAGCCGAGACGATGGGTGAAGTGGAAGAGCTCGCTATTAATGACCTCGACCTCATGGGCTTCGCGGCCACTAAGCTTCGGCAAGAGCAACACGTCGATTAGCGCCTTGATCGCAGCGCCGCCTCCATAGTCGGAGGTGAACGTCCAGCCCATGCCGCATTCTCCGGAGCTGTCTACGACCGTCACGCCGATCAGTTCGAATTCCTCGTCGGCCCGCTCGGCTGCAGCTCGGTTGGACGGAAACCTCAGCATCCAGCTTTCGGCAGATCGGATGGTCATTCTTGTGTTTCCTGATGCTTTCTATTGAAGCGCGACGGTGCGTCGGGGATCGAAGGCTAGGCGAACGGCATCGCCCTGGTGGAACAGAATGGGGGGCATCGATTGCACGCGGAGTTCGCTCTCTCCGCCGTCCAACACGACAAAGTAGTCAACGACACCGCCGGTAAAGACGGTAGCCCGAACACGCGCGGAGAGGGTGTTCCAGTTGGCCTCGGGCGTATGGTCCGTCGAAAGAAGGCGTACGTCGACTGGCCGAACGCAGACCTTCACGCTGCCGCGACGGCCCTCCGTTGCGCCTGTCATCGCTTTGATCGGCACGCCATTGAGACGCCCCAGCAAGTTTTGGCCGTCCGGCTCGACCTCTGCCATGTTCAGAATGTTAGCAAGTCCTATGAAACTCGCCACGAATTCGGTGGCGGGAACGTTGTAGATTTCGGTCGGGGAGCCTTGCTGGATGATCATGCCTGCCTTCATTACGGCGATCGAGTCCGACAATGCCAGCGCCTCTTCCTGGCTATGCGTGACGTAAACGGCGGTAATGCCGACCCGCTGCTGCAGCGAGCGAATCTCGAAGCGCATTTGCTCGCGAAGGACCGCGTCCAGATTGCTTAGCGGCTCGTCGAACAAAAGGATGCGGGGTTCGGAGGCAATCGCGCGGGCAAGGGCGACGCGTTGCTGCTGTCCACCCGAGAGCTGGTCCGGATAACGTTCACCGTAGCTCGGCATGTTGACGACGTCGAGTATCCGCTTGACCTTGTCCGCGATTTCCGCCTTTCCGAACTTGCGCTGCTTCAACCCGTAGCCGATGTTCTGGGCGACCGTCATGTGGGGCCAGAGGGCATAGGTCTGAAAGACCATGCCCATCTGGCGGAGTTCAGGAGGGACCACCCGCGACCCCTCGCTCAGCACCTGATTCCCGAGGCTGATGGTGCCAGAACTGGGAGCCTCCAGCCCGGCGACCATCCGTAGCGTGGTGGTCTTGCCGCACCCGCTCGGGCCAATAAGCGAAATCATATCACCGGCAGGAACCGTCAGGTCAATGCCACGTATCACGTGAAAGCTGCCGTAGTGCTTGTTGATGCCGGTGAGTTTGAGGTCGAGCGCGTTCCCGTGCTGACCAGAGGTTTCGGGTGATCCCATGCCCACGTTAGCGTCCCATCGCCTTGTTGAAGTCTGCTGTGTGCTTTTTCCGGTTCTCAATGATGAAGGCCGAGTTGACGGGAACGATCTTGACGTCCGCAACAGCGGTACCGCCCGGGAACATGTAATCGACGTCGTCGCGGATGGGGGCGCACCCGAGGGCGTTCGGCATGAGGGATTGACCTTCCTTGCTGACAACAAAGTCAAGCCACGCCTTGGCCGCGGGTTTGTTGTTCGAGCCTGCGAACATGGCAAACGCGGTAAGCTCGCCAGGCGAACCCTCCTTCGGCCAGACGATTGCTGTCGGATCGCCGCGATTGGCCGAAGTCTGGCCGTTCGCGAGCAGTTGGATCCCGATCGGACGCTCGCCACTCGCCGTCAGATCGCGGATTGTGCCATGGGAACCTTCTAGACGAACGTCATTACCCTTGAGCTTCTCGAAATATTGCCAGCCGAAACCGGCCACGCCCCTCTTCGGCAGCTCAGTCGCGATGAACCAGATGAACGACTGGATCGACTGTGACTTGACCGGATCGGCCATGGCAATCTTTCCATTCCACTTGGCATCGAGCAGGTCGAGCCAACTCTTCGGCGCATCCCCGGCTTTCACCTTATTGGTGTTGTACTGGATGAGATACGGGTTGATGCAGGCCGGGATGACAATATTCGCGGGGTCACGCACTTCCTCGTGCACCGCGGAGAAGTCTGCCGGCTTGTATGCCTCCCATGTCTTATGCCGGCTCTGAAGGCCGTTGATTGAAGCCTCGTTCAGGAGGGCGATGTCGGCGTGGGGGCTGTTGGCCCGCATTTCGAGTTCGATCGTCGAAACCAACTCTTCGCCGGGCTGTACGGACACCTCGACCGTGATGTTCGGGTGAATTTTGTTGAAGGCCCCGATCAATGGCCGCAAGAACTGGTCTGGAGAGGAGCTATAAATCTTGAGCGTACCTTCCTGCGCCCGTGCAGGAATGCCGGTGACAAACGCCATGGTCCCCGCCAGAAGGGCGAACGCTAATCCGGTATTCTTGAATAGTGACCTTTTGTCCATTTCTGTCTCCCTTATTGAGATTTAGTGGAAGCGAGCCTCATCCGAGCTGAAGTCCTTTAAGTTTGCCGCTCCTTTTCAAGATTATTGCCGCGGCACCGAACAGCGAGCCGACGAGGATGAACAGCGAGATGCCAAATGCGGATGCCACGGCCAAGCCACC
This sequence comes from Shumkonia mesophila, assembly GCF_026163695.1. Classification (NCBI taxonomy): domain Bacteria; kingdom Pseudomonadati; phylum Pseudomonadota; class Alphaproteobacteria; order Rhodospirillales; family Shumkoniaceae; genus Shumkonia; species Shumkonia mesophila. The sequence continues at coordinate 9,379 of NZ_JAOTID010000029.1, forward strand.
ATTGCCGCTCCATATGCCGAGCAGGGCGGTCGACACCGTTTGCGTGCCGAAGCCACGCAGAACGATGGAGGAGCTCAGTTCGGGAACCGCCAAGATGAAAACCAGAATCCACGTGTAGATGATCGATGGAAGGATGAGGGGAATAGTGATGTTCCAGACCGTCTTGAATTCGCCGGCGCTGAAGACCCGCGAGGCTTCCTCAAGTTCGGCGGCGATCTGCAACAGACTGCTTTGGCAGTTGCGGACGCCGATCGGGACGTAGCGGGCAAGATAGGCCACCAGCAGGATCGCTGGTGTTCCGTAGAAGCCGAGGAGGTTAAGAGGCCAGTTCAAATAGGCGACCACCAGCGCGAAAGCGAGCGCCGTTCCCGGGATCGCCAGCGGCATCACCGAGAGGTAATCGAGAATGGACCGCCCGGGCAACCGGGTGCGGAGGACCACGTAGGCCACCACGATACCGGTGAGGACCACGATCGTAGCACTCGCCGCCGCTAGGCTGAAACTCAACATGACCGCGCGGAATATTGCGTGATCCGTGAAGATGACCACGTAATTCTCTACCGTCCAATTCCCCGCCGTGAAGCCGTTTCCTATGCTCTTCATCAGGGAAGCCGTCAGCATGCCACCATAGGGGACGACAAGCGCCATCAATGCGTAGAAAAGTCCGAGAGCGGATAGCGCGTGGGTCCCGGCGCCAACATCGATGGTCCGGGCACGGAAGGATTTGCCGCCAAGCGTTCTGTAGCGCTCTCCGTGCCGTACACTCAGCCTTTGGATGAGCAAGGCCACGACAGAAAGTCCGACCAGGACGATCGCGGCCACGGCGGCGAGGGAAAAATCAAGATTGATCAGAGCATTGCGGATCGCGACCGTCAGGACATTGATGCCAAGCATCTGCGGCGGTCCAAACATCGCGAGGCTCGTGGCGAAGGCGAGCAAGGCGCCGGACAGCATCGCCGGACGCATCAGGGGAACGGTAATGTCGCGTACGGCGCCGAACGCTGTTGCACCTTTCATCCGCGCGGCTTCCTCCAGCGCCGGATCCATGTTGGAGAATGCCGGAGCCATCGTGAGGAATACGTATGCGACGCCGTTCGGCAAGGCGGTGAGGATCAGGCCGAAGAGCGTGAAGACATTCAGCGGCCCGCTGGTCTGTGGCAGACTGAAGAACGCCCGGAGGGCGACGTTGAAATACCCCGCATTTGGCCCTGCAAGAAGGATATAGCCCATGGCGAGAAGAAATTCCGGGCTGATTAGCGCGATGATCATGGCCGTGCGGACGAGGGTCTTGAAGCGCATCTGAGTGCGGGCGACGCCGAAGGCGAGCGTTCCCCCGATGAGAAGGCTCAGTAAGGCGATGCCCATCGAGACGGTCAGGCTGTTGGCCGTCGCGCGTAGAAGGCTGGCGCTGGAAGCGAAGTCCCTGTAGTTGGCCAGCGTGAACCCTTCGTTGTAAAAACTGGTGATGATGATCACGCCGACCGGCATGGCAATCAGTAGAACCAGCCAGATTGTGGCTATGCCGCCGGCCGCGTAACCCCAGTTCACCGATCGTGCTGGCGATGTGCTGCTGCCCGGTTCCGTCGGGCGAAAAAACAAGGTCATGACGCCCCTCCCGGTACGACGATGAGGCTTTTCCTCTCAGGCATGCCTGCCTGGATCTCCTGTGGCGTACCGCAGGCCTCAAGGCTGCGCTCCGCTGCGGAGAGGACCCGCACGACGTCGACAGCCTTCCCAAAAGCTTTCCTTGCGGCGTTGTCGCCTGCGATGGCGCGGGCAAGGCGGTTGAGGGCCCGCCCAAAGGCGGCTACACGGTCGTATTGGAGGAGGTTCAGTTCTTTCTGCCCTTGGGCGGTTTCGACGGTGAGCAATTCCTGTCGCCCGAACGGCACTCGCTGGTTGGCCTCGAAGTCGCTGGTCTTGCCGCTTGAATGGTACAGGATGCCGGCAATACCGCCGGTGTCTGTTCTGCGGGCCGATACGCTATCCGCAGGCCCGAAGATACTCATCAGCGAGCTCAGCAGGTGAGGCCCAATGTCCCAGAGCGTGGCATTCCGGTCCTTGCGCCATTCAGACTCGGCGTATGGGCTCCCGTTGGACAGCACGCTCGAAAAGAAAATCGCGCGCGCCGTTCGCGGGCTTGCCGCGACGGCTTGCGCAGTGAAATCCTGCAGATCGGAGATGAAATCACGTGTCAGGAAGCAAACTGCCCCCAAGTCGGCCGACGTGACTGCTGCTTCGATCGCCTCGGCCTCATCGACGCCGAGGGCGAGCGGTTTTTCGACGATGATGTGTTTTCCCGCCTGCGCCGCCTGGAGTGCAAGCTTCGCCTGTACGGCGGGTGGCACCGCGAAACTGACGATGTCGACGGCGTCCAGGAGATCCTCGAACCGCTCATAAGGTCTAATCCGGAAGCGGTGTGCCAGTTCGCTGATACGATCTTGGTTGCGGCCGAATAACCCGGCCAGTTCAAGACCGGTTGCGTTCTTCAGCGCCGGCAGGTGAACCGTTTCTGCCCAATACGCGCTACCGCACATACCGACCCGTAATGGTTTCGCTGGGCCGGTCACCGGCGGCGCTCCGGCGTCAGGGCGGCGATCAATCGCGATAGGTCTTTTTCATGCTCGATGGCGTGGACTATGTCGATGGCGCGGCGTGCGGCTGGTTCGCTGATCACCGTCGTAAGGAGTTCGACCGCCTTGTCGTGCACCTGCTCGGTCGTCATCGGATTTTCCTTCCGCCCGAGCACGTACAGTCCCTGTGCGGAGCGATAAGTCTGCCCACGGGCATCGACCTCAATGCGGGCTTCAAACCGATCCTGGCCCTCTTCGTTCGGAAGCAACGTAATCCGTCGCCCAACGGAGAGCGTGCACGCGTCCGACATGCGGCCAACATCGTGAGAGGCATCGAAACTCAACATCCCTTCGACGACCATCGCCGCCATGCAATGACGCAGATTGAGATCCGGCATCCGGTTCTCGTCCCCGATCACCTTGTACCAGTCAGGATGGTAGCGGATCCGGATAGCCTTGATCTCATCATGGCGTAACCCGGCGCGACCAAGTATGTCCTCTAATACAGACAACGGAGCGGCGATTGGGAAGCCGACCGAGTATTTTTTGATGTCGGTCTCAAGGACCTTGTAACTCGTGCCGAGATCGACGTAGAGCCGATTCGGTTCTGCCCTGGAGGAGATCGCCTCGAAGAAGTTGCGGTCCGAAGGATCCAGGACGTCTCCACTCCCAGTGAAACCGCTTTCCACCAGTCCAGCCGCCTTGACGGCATTGCTGGCAGGCATTCCAGCGAATACGTAGCTCTTCAGCGTGTGGGCGCCGTCGCGCCTCCAGGTCGTCAGTCCCGACGCTTCCTGTGCCAGGTAGTTCAGCACCACGAGGAACCGCTCGGCATCGAAGCCCATCAAGCTGCCGGCGGCGAAGCCGGCTCCGAAAATCGGCGCGAAGGCGTGGCAGGACAGCGATGAGCGCGCGAAGCTCATTGCCGGAGACAGCGCCTCGCCGAATCGGATGGTTAGGTCGTAGCCGAGATGTACAGCGTTCAGAAAGGCGAGGCCGGTCGCCTCGCGGGCTTGCCCCACGCTGATCGCGGCGGGCAAGACGGCGCAACCTGGATGAGTCTGGCTGGTCTCGTGGGAGTCGTCGGATTCATCCGCATGGGCAGCCATTCCGTTGGCCAGCGCTGCTTCGATGAGACCAACCTTGTGCGTTGTTCCGACGATAGCGGCGACCGGACGGGTTCCTGTCGACAGAGCGAATTTTTGTCCTGCGATGCCCGCCTCGAGGGCAGTTCCAGAGACGATTGCGGCCAAAGTGTCGATGATATGGATCTTAGTCTTCAGCCGAATCTTGTCAGGCAGGTTGCTATGACCGAGAGCTGCAGCGTGACTCGCGATCCGCCGCCCATAGCCTAGATCCTTAGAAGCCAATTCCCCCTCCCGAGTTCGCTAGTGACCTGCACTATGCCCTCCCAGACTTGCCCGACAGGGTCACGCTTAATGCAACGGTTTGCTTGACAATTTTCGACATCATCTCCGGTCGTGTCAAGCTGCTTGTGCCGCTGCACGCTCGTGAATTAGTTCTCGGCGTCACTCTTCGATCGATTGAAAAACGGGCGGTGCATTGCACACAGTTGGAACATGACTGTTAATAGCAAAACTCAGAAGTTATCTGACAACTTTTGTTGGCGGGACCGGTTGCTCCGGAGTCGGTTCTATTCAGTAATTGCCGGCGCCGAAGTTGAAAACCCTTCGATCTTGGGCTTCCTGCGGCGATTCGAAAGCGATCAGGTGACCGAACTCGCCGGGAGATTTGACGGTCCACGCTGGAAATAGTCGTGGATAACGCCTCGGCTTCCGCGGCTACAGCGTGAACGTTTGCTCTCGCTCGGTGGTCGAAGGCGGTAATGCTTTGCTGGGTCCGCGTGTCGGAGGAGGTCGGCCTCGAAGTCCTTGGTGCCCGGAGCGAGTCCGGGCACCATGAGGGGGCCTATTTCGCAGTTTCCGCGATTTCCTAGGCGAAGCCGCCGAATGTCCATATGAACCACGGACACGATGCGGTCCTGCGTATTGGCAAGTTCGGAATAACCGTAGGGAACTTCGATACAGTGTGGCAGCGTACAGCTGTTGGGGCTGGTCGCTATTTCGGTAGTTGCCGCCGCCTTGAAGGCCTGTGCCTCACTCCTCCGGTCGACGGAAGGCGCCGCGGTCGCGCAGGGCCTCGAGAAGGCGCATGTCCTCCGCATTCGGCATGAGGAGCGGCGGCCGGCAGTCACCGGCATCCACTCCCGCCAGCCGAATCGCCGCCTTGAGCGCCGGAAACACGCCGAGGTGGACGATCGGGGCCACCACGTCATTGATCTCCTTCTGGATCCGGTGCACTCGGTCAAGGTCGCCCGACCGCATCGCTTCGACCAGTGGCGGGAACCGGAATCCCTGAATGTTGAGGGTGCTGCCGATCCCGGAATCGAAGCCCATGGCGATTGCCGCCGCCATGATCTCGTCATGGCCGCAGAAGTAGGCCGCGTCGGGACAGGCGTCGCGCAGCCGCTCGGCAAGGTACAGGTTGTAGTCGGTGAACTTCATGCCGACCACTCCAGGCACCCGCATCAACCGCACCAGCCCCTCAAGCTCGGCCCTCACCCCCGTCAGGTTGGGGACGTAGTAGACCAGCATCGGCAAGTTGGCGGCGCGGGCGAGCGCCGCAAACCAAGCCTCGAGTTCACGGGTCGAGTGCTGGAAGTAGAACGGCGGCACGGCCGACACCGCATCGTACCCGAGTTGGCGGGCGAGTCGGCCGAGCCGCGTCCCTCCCTCGAGTTCGAGAGTTCCGATCTGCGCGATCATCAGCGCCCGGCCAGCGACTTCGTCGGCGACGATCTCCATCAGCCGGCAGCGCTCCTCGATAGTCATCGAGAAGGCTTCCCCCGAACTGCCGCCGACGTAGACCCCATCGAGCCCGTGATAGTCGAGCACGTGGCGTACCACCGCTCTGGTTCGGTTCTCCGAGAGCCGTCCTTCGTCGTCGAAGCCGGTCAGCAGTGCGGCCAGGAAACCCGAAAGCGGTCTTGACATGACGATATGGATCCTTTTCGTGCCAAAAAGCGGGTGGTGGAGGTCTGACCTGCTTACTTCAGGAGCAGATCACCTTACGATTCTGCCGCCTAGTCAGATGTGCGTGGAAGTCGCGCTGGGGCTGAACTCGAGATCAAACTCGCGCCGTTTCGACCAACATCGAAGTGCCCGTCTTCCGCCTGACTTTGCGGAACATTGCTGACTGCCAAGCCGTACGCCACAGTGTCGATGATCCTCATGGGCGGGACCAGTTCGTACGACTGGGCCATCATGGAAAGTAGATGAACGCCGGCACGTGATCTCCGCAGCCCACCTCAATAGGGTGGCGATAGCCGAACTGGATCGAAATAGCATCGACGCAATGTAAGACCGTAGGCGCGAGTCGCTCACCCCGAGCCGATCGGGTCTTCCTCTCCCTGCTTACGGTCGCCGCCTTACGTTTCCGGTGTCCGGGTATTTCCTCATGCTCGACCTTTCCCCGATCCGACGGACAGTCCGGTCCTACGCCTCGTCGCGCTCCTTGATGAAGTCCATGTCGAGTTCGAGGCCGAGGCCAGGCAGGTCGGGGACCGTCATGAAGCCGTCCTCGGGGACAGGCGCGTTCCTGAACACGTGGCCGGTGATGGTCTCGAACATCAGGAGCCGCTCGAGGAACGGCGCGTTGGGCGAGGCGGCCACCAGATGGAGGTGGATATTCTCCATGGCGTGTGGCGCGAACTTGACGTTCCAGGCCTGGGTGAGGGCGGCGATCTTGACCATCTCGGTATAGCCGCCGGCCCGCGTCCCGTCGGCCTGCACGTAGTCGGCGGCCTCGTTGACGAGGAGATCCCGCACCCCGAATTTGGTGTATTCGTGCTCGCCGGTCGCCAGCGGGATGTCGGTGCCGCGCCTGAAGCGGGCCAGGCCCCGCAGGTCGTCGGCGAACACCGGCTCCTCGAACAGCAGGATGTCGTACTCGCGGATCCGGTTGGCGAGCTGGATCGCCGTCGCCGCGTCGAAGCAGTTGTTGGCATCGAGCAGGATGTCGATGTCGGGGCCGACGGCTTCCCGCACCTTGCGCACGCGCTCGGCATCGCGCCGCAGGTTCCTGCCGCCGTCGAAGCCGATCTTGAACTTGACCGCCCTGAAGCCGCGGGCGACCATTCCCTTCATCTCGTCGACCAGTTGGTCGTCGGCATACGAGGTCCAGCCGCCGCTGGCGTAGACCGGCACCTTCGCCCTGCCGCCGCCCAGCAGCTTGCAGACGGGCAGGCCGAGGATCTTGCCCTTGAGGTCCCACAACGCGATGTCGACGGCGCTGAGGGCGCAGAACATCAGGCCCTTGCGGCCGATCCCGCGCAGGTACTGGAAGAAGTCGTTCCAGATGACTTCGGTGTCGAGCGGATCCCGCCCGATCAGCCGCGGCGCCATGTTGCGGAGGATGAGCTCGCGCGTCGCCTCGCCGCCGACCTCGTGATAAGTGATGCCGATTCCCTCGATCCCCTGGTCGGTGGTCAGGCGGACGACGAGGAAGCCGATGGTTTCCACCTTGCGGGTGGAGTCGGCAATACCGTCGGCCACCGGCTCGGACACCAGGTGAACGTCGATCTTCCTGATTTTATGCTGCATCTTATATCCCTAGACCTATCTCTCACCTTCCGCATGGTGACGGCGCTTTCGCCGGCTCCGTCACTTGTCAGTGCTATCTGGTGGCCGTCTCAGACATAGAACATCTGCTCTATGGCAGCCATGATCTCGGCGGGCGCCGCGAAGGTGGCAGCCATTACGATCGCGTCCATGAACTGTGGCATAACTTTCCAATTCATGTGTTTCCCTCCCGGGTTTCCACTTACGCGATCACCGTTCGCGCGGCCGCGGATCAGACTGTGGTTGCCTAGCTTTAAATTTGAGCGGAGAGGGCAAAGAAGTCTTACAACTTTTCAGCCGTCACCGCCGTTTGGCCCGATAAAGACGGTATTTGAATTCGATTTTCCTGTCAATTGGTGGATAGACTCAATTAGTTGTCTGACATATCATGGGCGGAACACAGTGTTTTGAGGGGGAGAAGGCTTCCCACCAATTGTCGTCAATTTGCCGGTGCCTCTCCTGGCCGAAGGTGAGGCACCTAGGAAATTATGTCGAGCGTGTAGAAGGGATGGATCTTATTCAGGGTGTGTGCCTGCACCACCGAAGAAGGATCTTCCCGCACCTGTATGAAATTGGTTTGGATTGCCGTGTACATCTCGAAGAATGTGATTGGTGTGACCGTTGTGATACGCCGAACATCCACTTCAGCAACTCACCTTTCAGTTGATAGGGTGCGGAATCTCTTGTCGTGGCTTTCGAACGCGGGGGCGACTCAAGTCCAGCAACACGGGGGAATTACGCCATGACTTCCAGGATCGCCATTTTCTGGCCGGGTGACTATCGGGCCAAGCCGAATGAGCAGGCGCTACCGCATATGGCCGGGGCGACGGCCCAGTTGGAAAAGGCGCTGGCCAAGTTGGGACGGGCGTCGTACCGCATCGATGGCTACCTGACCAAGCCGCACGAGGCGATCGAGAAACTGGGGCCCGTCGACGATCCGTTGATCGGGGTCTACGTGCATTGGGTGTACGGCCCGCATACGACGGACGGGGTGGTCGGCAAGGACACCCCGCTGCTGCTGGCCAGCAATTTCTCGGGCACCTGGCCGGGGTTGGTCGGCCTGCTCAACTCTGGGGCCTGTCTGGAAAGCGTTGGGCGGCGGTTCAGCCGGGTGTGGACCGAGGCCGAGGACTGGACGAAGGACGCTGCCTACATGGCGCGCCTCGATGAATGGTGTTCGACCGGGCGCATCGCCTATCCCGAAGACGAGATCCGTTATCACGCGGCCATTTCGCCCGAGGCGGCGGCCCTGGCCGGCGATGTGGCGTCGGATATCCGCCACCGCCGGGTGCTGGCCCTGATGCTGGGCGACACCTCGATGGGAATGATCAACGGCTATTTCGGCCCACGCCTGCTGAACCCGATCGGTTTCACCGAGCACAAGGTGGATCAGGCCTGGATCGTCGAGCGAGGCCGCGCGATCGATGCCAAGCGCATCGACGACGCCTATGCCTTCGTCAAGGGCAAGGGTGTCGTCTTCCATTACGGCGAGAAGGGGGCCAAGGATTTCGACGAGGCGGCGACCAAGGAACAGCTTCGCGACTATCTGGTGGTTCTCGATCTGATGGACGAATTCAAGGCCGACTGCCTGGGCTGGCAGTATCAGTTGGGGTTGATCGGGCTGCGGCCGCCGTCCGATTTCGCCGAGGGCCTGTTCAACTCGACCTGCCGTCCGGAATCAAACAACGATACAATCGTCGACTCGACCGAGGCCGACCAGGGCAACCTGGTGCCCATGGAACTGATGAAGCGGCTGTTGAAGGCCAAGGGGCTGCACCAGGCGGTGTTCTTCCACGACATCCGCTGGGGCGGCGAGCACGCCGGGCGGTTCGTCTGGGTGCTGCTGAACTCCGGGTCCAGCGGCGCCTATGCGTTCAGTCACGATCCCAACACCTTGAAGGGCGTCCATTCGTATCGCCAGCCGGCCGGCTATTTCCCGGTGCCGGGCGGCACCTTCTCAGGCGTTAGCCTGCCCGGCCAGGTGACGTGGTCGAGGGCCTACATCAAGGGCGGCGACCTATGGATGGACGTCGGCCGCGGCGCCGTCGCCGAGCTGCCCGAGGCCAAGCGCGAGGCGTGGTGGAAGGGAACCACCCGCGAATGGCCGCTGATGGCCACCGACCTGGGGATCTCGCGCGACACCCTGATGGCCCACTACTTCAGCAACCACGTGGCTGTGGCCTACGGCGACATCTTCGAGGAGATGGTCGCCCTCAGCCAGGAACTGGGCTTCAAGGTCCGCATCCTCGGGGGAGCCTGAGCCATGGCCGCCTGCTATGTCGGGGTCGACGTCGGCACCGGCAGCGCCCGAGCCGGCGTCTTCGACGGGACAGGGCGGATGCTGGGACAGGCCAGCCGGGCGATCCGCCTGTGGCGTCCCGAACCCGACTTCGCCGAGCAGTCGTCGGACGACATCTGGCAGGCCTGTTGCGTGGCCGTCAAAGGGGCGCTGGCCGAGGCCGGAATCAATCCCGGGCAGGTGAAGGGCGTGGGCTTCGACGCCACCTGCTCGCTGGTGGCGCTTGATGACGGCGGTCGTCCGGTGACGGTCAGCCCGTCCGGCAAGGACGAGCAGAACGTCGTCGTCTGGATGGACCACCGGGCCATCGCCGAGGCGGCGCGGATCAACGCCGGCGGCCACAAGGTCCTCGACTACGTGGGGGGCACCATCTCGCCCGAGATGGAGACCCCCAAGCTGGTCTGGCTGAAGCAGCATCTGCCCGAGACCTGGCGGCGGGCCGCCCGGTTCTTCGACCTCCCCGATTTCCTGACCTGGCGGGCGACCGGCGCCGATGTGCGCTCGCTTTGCTCGATCGTCTGCAAGTGGACCTACCTGGGCCACGAGGACCGCTGGGACGAGGCCTACTTCCGGGCCATCGGCCTGGGCGACCTGGCCGACGAGGGGTTTGCCCGCATCGGCCAAACCGTGCGGCCTTTGGGCGAGGCCATGGGCCAGGGCCTGAGCGCGGCGGCGGCCGGCGAGCTGGGCCTGGTTGCCGGCACCGCGGTCGGCGTCTCCATCATCGACGCCCATGCCGGCGGACTGGGTATGCTGGGGGCGCCGCTCGGCGGTACCCAGCCGACGACGGCGGACATGGAGCGGCGCTTGGCCCTGATCGGCGGCACCTCGAGCTGCCACATGGCGGTGTCGCGCCAGGCGGTGTTCGTGCCCGGCGTCTGGGGACCCTACTATTCGGCGATGGTGCCCAGCCTGTGGCTGCAGGAAGGTGGGCAGTCGGCCACCGGCGCCTTGATCGATCACGTGATCTTCAGCCACGCCGGAGCCGCCGGGCTCAAGGTCGAGGCCGAGCGGAGCGGGCGCACCGTCTACGCCCTGCTCAACGAGCGGCTCGACCGCCTAGCCAAGGACGTTGACTTCCCGGCGGCCCTGACCCGCGAGCTGCACGTGCTGCCTTATTTCCACGGCAACCGCTCGCCGCGCGCCGATCCCACCCTCAAGGGCGTGGTCTCCGGCCTGCGGCTCAACGACTCACTCGACGATCTGGCGCGTCTTTACCTCGCCGCGGTCCAGGCGGTGGCCCACGGCACCCGGCACATCATCGACACCATGAACGCCAAGGGTTACGCCATCGACACGGTGTTCGCCTGCGGCGGCGGCACCAAGAACCCGGTGTTCCTGCGCGAGCACGCCGACATCACCGGCTGCCGCCTGGTCCTGCCGAAGGAGCCCGAGGCGGTGCTGCTGGGCTCCGCCATCCTCGGGGCGGTGGCGGCCGGCGCCTTCGAGTCCGTGCTGGCCGCCATGGCGGCGATGAACGGCGCCGGCGAGGTGATCGAGCCGGCCGGCGGCAAGGTCGCCGCCTTCCACGCGGCCAAGCATCGCGTCTTTCATCGCATGTACGACGACTTCATGGCCTGGCGGGGAATGATGCGTGGATAAAGAGGCACTGTCACGCTAATGGATCAGCGTGAGGGTTAATCGGTTATCAGTTTACGCAGGCATCTCTAGTCGTCCGTGAAGTATCCGCTTCCGCGACCTGATTATGCGGTTGCGGGCTGTCGGGATAGGTTTGGGAAGGCGGCCCGGAAAAAGGCACGCCAAAGTTCGGCGAACCAGCGCAGAAGAAGGTGGAAGTTCCAGCCGGCGGCGGCGAGGACGGCGTTGGTGCGGTCGCCGTCGCGACCCTTGAGGTAATTTCGGTCCATGCGGTGCTCGGCCTTGAGGTGGCCGATGATGGGCTCGATGGCGGTGCGGCGCTTCATCTCGCGTTTGATGGCGGCGGTGGTTCGGCGGACCTGGCCGGAGATCCAGACGCGGAAGCGGTTGGGATGGTTGTGGCCGCGATAGCCCTTGTCGACGTGGATGCGCTTGGGCTCGACGCCGGTGAGTTCGGCAAGATCGGCGACGATCGGCCCCAGGGTGTGGCCATCGAACGGGTTGCCGTGCAGGGCCTTGGCGTGGAGCACGAACTGGCCGCCCTTGGGCGCGGTGACCGGGGTGACGATGGAGACCTTGCAGCCGAACTCGTAGGGGGTGCGGGCCTTGCCCTTGCCGATGCACTCGACCTCGGGGGCGTGCCAGGAATAGAGCTTCCAGCCGCGCTGGTTCTGCCGCTGGCCGCGGATCTGCAGAGCCTTGCCCAGGGGGACGGCGAAAGCCGCTTCCAGCTCGGCATTACCCTCGATCTTGCGGTGGACATCCCGGATGAGCCGGCCCAGGCGGGTGCGCAGGAACTTCAATTGCCGGCCGGCCCGGTTGAACTGATGGGCATGGGTATAGCGCCCCACCATGATCGCCGCGCGCTTGGCCACCCGCACGTAGCTCTGGCGCAACGGAACGCCTTCCTTCCTGGCCAGCGTCGCCAGCTTGACGATCGCCGTGTGCAGGCGGGCATCCGTCGGATGGGCGACGTTCTTGGGCTGCACCGTGGTGTCCACCGCCACCCGCTCCAGGTCCTTGGTCGAAAGGGCGCCGGTCTTGTGGGCCACCGACAGGCTCTCCTGGATCAGCGCCGCCAGGTGCTCCTCGCCGAGGCGCTGGCGCCAGCGGGTCAGCGACGAGCGGTCGAACGGCATCTCGTGGCAAAACGTCTCCTCGCCGCAGAAGTACTGGAAATACGGGTTCTCCAGCCAGCGGGCGCACAGCGCCTCGTCGCTCAGCCCGTGCATGTGCTTGAGGATCATCAGCCCCGCCATCAGGCGCACCGGCAACGGTGGCTGCCCCGGACCCGGCCGGTAGACGTCGCCCAGCGAGCGCTCCAGGAACCCCCAGTCCATCGCCCCGGCCAGCGCCACCAGCGGATGCTTCATGTCGATGATCACCTCCAGGGCCGGCCGAAACAGGTCCTTCTGCCGCTCGTCCTTCGGTCTCGACATCTCCGAGCCTCCCAACAAAACCCCCGGGGAGAATCGAATCACAAACCGCTCAAAACCGGAATCCCAAAACGCAAGAAAGCCGAGAAAAATCCCGGCTTTCCTGCAATCCCCATTACTTCCCTACGCCCGAAAACCCTTGCCACTCAACAGGATCGGCGTTCTTCACAGGCGACTCTCTACGTGTTGCCATGTCATCATCATTACTAGGGGGGAGGTGGCACCAAAACCAACGTCAGCCCAGACGCTCTTTGTGAAACGGGGGGCCGGCCGGAGCATCAGCCCCGGGGCCTTCAATCTTTGGGCGGTGGCCCCGAGGACTTTCTGACGATGATTTCGGCCTCGCACTCGAAGGGGATGTTCTCGTGCCGATCCTTGACCTTGGCGACAAGGAAGCGAGCGGCGCGCCGGTGGCTTCTCGACGTAGACGTGCATGCCGCCACGCATCGCCTGCTCGGAGAGGGCAGGGTAGGCCTCCAGTCCAACCGTCATGATCACGAGATCGAGATACTCGCGCTCGAGCATTTCGTGGGGTGCGGTGTAGATCCGCTCGGCTCCCGCAGACCGGCCAGTGGCCTCCGCCTTGGGCGGATTGCGGTCGCACATCGCGACCACCCGCATAGGGGCGAGCCGGATGCTGGGAACAGCGAGCCGTTCATGAACCGGCCGCAGCCGACCAACCCGACACGAAGCAGGCGGTCAGCGTCCATCAGCGCTGCCCTCCATCCGACGATGTATCGAGGTCGATTGGGAAAACCCGTCCGCTGCGGTCCGCATCCCCGGGTTGCCGATAACCGAGTTGCGCGGAAATCGCCCCGGCGTAGTGCATCACCATGGGCGCCAGCTGCTCGGTCCGGGCCGGGGTGATCCGACGGGCCGGACCGCTCACGCTCATGGCGGCAAACACGCGCCCTGAGAGGTTCCGGATCGGCGCTCCGACGCACCGAATGCCCACGTCCTTCTCCTCGTTGTCGATGGCGTAGCCGCGCCGGCGGATGAGATCGAGCTCGTTCAGCAGCGACTCGGGATCGGTGATCGTATTTGCGGTATATCGGCGCAGCCCCATCGCGATCACCTTCCGGATGACCTCTTCGCCCTGGAAGGCGAGGGCGACCTTGCCGGTGGACGTACAATGGGCAGGCGAGGCCTCGAGCACAACGATCGTATTGTGCCGCTGGCTTCGCTCAGGCTCGGTACGATCGATGATCGTGGTCTGCATACCGTCGAACACGCACAGGTGGACCGCCTCACCGCTGACCTTGGTCAAAGCCTCAACAAACGGATTCGCCTCGCGGTGGAGGTCCATGTTCGACAGCACGATGGTTCCGTACTCAAACAGCTTCAGTCCGAGACGGTAGTGATCCCGCTCACGTTCGCGTTCGAGCAGGCCGGCCTCTTGCAGTGTGGCGACGATGCGATGCGCAGTTGCCCGGGGAATGCCGATCCGCGCAGCAATTTCGGCGACCGAGAGCTGACGGTCGATCCGGCTAAAGCAGTCGAGGACCGACACAGCTTTGAGGATCGAGCGCACGTTGCCGTCCCGGGATTCCTGCCGCTCGCCGGGTTCTGCGCTTGTCGTCGTATCGGCGCCAGCGCTCAAAGCGCCGGTCGACCGAGGCTTCTTGTCCATGCACACACACTCCGCAGGCACCGTCCGGTCCGCCCGAATACCGACTATCCCCAAACCGGGCGTTCAAGCAAGGCTCAACATAGGCCTTGACCGGAATACGGGCAATTCCCTGATGGGCATCAAGCCTTTAGTCACCATGCATCCAAGAGCATGCTTGCAGAATGAGATTGGAGCGAATACATTGTCCGCATAGCGGGCAAATATATCATATTTTGGACAAGCCCGCCTCTTCGGATCGACATTCTGGACGAGGAAACGACATGGTGCGACCCCTTACCAAGGAAGACGTGCGCGGCATTTTCCCGCCGTTGGTATCCCCTTTCACGGAGAACGAGGAACTGGACCTGGCCGCGCTGCGAACCGAGGTCGAATTCAACCTGTCGCTTGGTGTCACCGGCGTCTGCGTCGGCGGCAGCACCGGCGAGGGGCACGCCATCGAGCCGCAGGAAATCGGTCTCCTGGTCAAGACCGCGCAGGACGTCGTCCGGGGCAAAATCCCGGTGATTGCGGGTATCATCACCACGTCGACCCGCGAGGCGGTGAAGCGCGGCAAGATCGCGCGCGACGCCGGTGCTCAGGCCCTCATGGTCACGCCGCCGATCTACCAGATCTGCTCCGATGACGGCTTGTTCGATTACTACGCCACTATCCATAGCGAGACTGGCCTACCGATCATCGTCTACAACGTGCTGACCGATGTGCCGGTGACCCCGGCGCTGATGAGGCGTCTCGCTGCGGCGCCGGAAGTCGGCCTGATCGCCACCAAGGAAAGCATCGGCGGTTCGCTTGAGACGCTCGGCGAACTGATCGCCACCATCGGCGACAAGATCTCGGTCACCTGGGCACACGACTGGCTGCTCTATCCCGGGCTGGCACTTGGCGCGACCGGATCGATCTCGGGAGCCGCCGCCATCCTGCCCCGGCATTCCCTGATCCTTTGGGACGCGCTCCAGCGCAGCGACATCAGGCGGGCGCAGGAACTCCACTTCGCCGTCACCGATGTCTGCAGCCAGATCAGCCGCTTCAACTGGCCTGCCGGCGTCAAGCTCTCGATCAATATGCAGGGGCGGCGCGTCGGCCCGTGCCGCTCCCCTTTCAACAAGGTGCCGCCGGAACAGGCGGAGCGGATCCGGGCGGCCCTCAAACGGGCGGAGGCGGTCATCTGAAGGCCCGGCCCCGTACCCGCTCGAACGTTCATTGTCGATGACAGGAGACCAGAGGAGGATTGAGGATGGCCAACACAACCGATCAGATGAAGACGACGACCGCCGCGACGCTCGGAGCGGCCAAGATCCATCGCCGTGAGCTACTCCTCGGTGCAGCCGCCGCCGGATTGGTCGGCGTCTTGAAGGCTCCGGCGGCCTTGGGTCAGACCAAGGAGTTCTCCGGCGTCACCCTCAACGGCGCGGCGTTCCAGCATGCCTTCCAGGCCGGGATCGCCGAACTCCTACCGGAGTTCGAGAAGCTGACGGGGATCAGGGTCAATCTAGATATCCAGGCCTTCCCCGTTTACAACCAGCGCATGGACCTCGAGCTGTCGACCAAAGGCTCTGCCTACGATTTTTGCAACATTACGTTCCCCTATTCCGGCCGCTGGGTCGGGTCCAAGTGGTTGCATCCGTTGGATGAATTCGTGAAAGACCCGAACGCAACTCCGCCGGCGTGGGACGCCGACGACTTCATCAGCGGCGCCCAGACCGCACTCAGGGACAGGGAGGGCAAGACCTACGGCTTCGCCTGGGTGACCGGCGTGCAGATGATGGCGGCCGCCCGCGGCGACCTGATCGAGAAGGCGGGCATGAGATTGCCGACCACCTTTGCAGAGTTGAAGGCGGTCTGCGCAGCAACCCACCAGCCGGGCACGGCGGCTTACGGCAACGACAAGCTCCATCACTGGCAGTGGCCGCCGTTCCTGATGGGGATGGGCGGCAAGATCTTCAAAGACCCAAGCGGGGACCCCACCCCCGACCTCAACTCGCCCGAGGCGGTCGAGGCCGCGGCCTACTATGCCGAGTTGCTCACCAGGTACGGACCACCGGGTGTTTTGTCGTTCACGGACGACCAGGTGCAGCGGGCGCAGTTCGCCGGTCGCGTCAACATCCGCACCCAGTCGCTCGACTGGCTGCTGCCGCTCGGCAAGTCCCCGGAGAGCCAAGTTCGCGACAGTGTCCGCTATGGCCTGTTCCCGGGAGGTTCGGCGGGCTGGTTCCCGGCGGTCAACTCGCAGGGCTACGGCATTCCGGCAGGTGCCAAGAACAAGCGGGCCGCTTGGGAATTAATCAAGTGGGCTGTCTCGAAGGAGAACGTGAAGCGGATGGCGTTCGAGAAGGGCCAGCTTTCGGTGGCCCGGCGCTCCGTGCTTGAGGATCCCCAGACCCGCGAGGCAATGACGGTCAACGGCCAGGACGTCGCCAAGCTCTACCTCGACACCGTCGAACACGCGGGCAAGCTCGGATACATGGCCTACCGTATCCTGCCGGTGTTCCCGCAGGTCGGCGAGAAGATCAACAAGGCGATCGAGCGCATCGCCTCCAAGCAGGAGAGCGCCCAGGCTGCCATGGATGCCGCCCAGCAGGAGGCGATCGCGGACCTCAAGAAAGCCGGCGTGCTCTAGGGATGGCCGGTGTCGGGCTTTCCGGGAGCGGGACGGCCGTCCCGGCACAGCCGTTGGCGGGCCGGGCGAATGATAGCTTGGCCGAGCAGAAGAGGCGCTTCTTCTGGCGCCTCGTGCTGCCGGCGCTCGGTTTCCTGGGGCTGATCACGCTTCTCCCTGTGCTGTACCTAGTGGTCACTAGCCTGACGCCGTTGACCCTGACCAATCCCAGCAGCGCTTCGGATTTCTCGAAACCGCTCGCCAACTACGGGCTCTTACTCTCCGACACGCGGCTTCGCGAGAGCCTGTGGACCCAGGCGAAGTTGTCGTTCTTCACCGTCGGATTGCAGCTGGTACTCGGGCTATGGGCGGCAACGGTCGTCCACGCGCGGCCGCTCACCGGCGAGGTCATCCGCACCGCGTTCCTGATCCCGATGGTCCTCCCGCCGATCGTGGTGGCGATCATCTGGAAAGTCCTCTACTCGCCCGACATCAGTCCGTTCTGGTGGCTCTTCACCGCGTTCGGGTTGTCGGTGCCGTCGCCGATCACCGACGCCAGGATGGCGCTTGGCGCTATCATTCTCGCCGATACGTGGGAATGGTTCCCTTTCACGATGCTGATCATCCTGGCCGCCCTCAAACTGATGCCGGATGAATGGATCGAGGCGGCACTGGTCGACGGCGCCACCGAATGGCAGACTTTCCGCTACATCACCTTACCGTATCTCAAGGGATCCCTCCTGGTAGCGGGCCTGTTCCGCCTGATCGACAGCATCAAGGCGTTTCCCCTTATCTACATCCTGACCGACGGCGGCCCCGGGACCGTCACCGAGATCACCAATTACTACACGTTCGTCCAGGCCTTCAATTTCAGCTACATCGGTTACTCGAGCGCGATCACCGTCTGCCTGGTGGCACTAGTCGCTGTGGAGCGGCGTGCAAAAGTCGGCCACCTGAGGGGGTGATCGGCGTCCAAAATTAGGCCAGCCCCTTGATCAGGT
>NZ_JAOTID010000030.1 GCF_026163695.1 Shumkonia mesophila
TGAGCGAGCTCAAACAGGGCATCGAAAACATCCAGAAAATCGAAGATTCCGCCCCCATGCTCTCCCAACTCGACTAGGGGCGCCGGAGGTCTTCAAAGACAACCGATGACCATCAAAGACCTGAAACTGCGCTGGAAACAGTCGATCCTTATCCTCGCCGCCGCGATCGGCATCCTGGCGGTCGGGGCGGCCGGCATCGGCGATCTGGCCCGCTCCATCACCGCGGAGCGCCGCAACCAGGCCCGCGAGATGGTCGAGGTCGCCGTCCGCCTCGTCCACCATATCGATTCCCGGGTGGCGGCCGGCCAACTCTCGCTACTCGAGGCCCAGGAATGGGCCAAGGAGGAGATCCGCAACCTGCGCTTCGGAGAATCCGGGTACTTCTGGATCATCGATACGCACGCCAGGATAGTGGCCCATCCGGTCCGGCGCGAACTCGAAGGCGTCGACATGGCCGCCGCCGCCGATCCGTACAGCCGGGCGGTTGCCGCCGCGGCCCTGCAAGCGATCAAAACGAGGGAAAGCGGATTCATCAACTATGAGTGGCCAAAGCCGGGCTCGGATTCCGCCGTTCACAAAGTCTCCTTCATCACCCTGTACGGCCCTTGGGAATGGATCATCGGCACCGGCCTTTATATCGATGACGTCCGCGAAATGATCTGGACGCGAACCGCCTTCGTCGGCGGCATCGCGCTCGCCGTCCTCGCCATCGTCGTCGCCGGGTCGATGTGGATCGCCCGCGGCATCGCCACGCCCTTGGCCGCCGTCACCCGCAGCCTGGTGCAATTGACGGAAGGGCAGTTTTCCTCGCCGGTCCGCGAACCGGAACGCCGCGACGAAATCGGCGACCTGGCCAGGGCGTTCAACTTTTTCCGCCAGAAGACACATGAGATGGAGCGGCTGCGCATCGAAAAGGAGATCGCCCAGGATCGCGAACGCCAGGCCCTGCGGGAAGGCGAGAGCCGCTATCGCCTGCTGGTCGAGCAATCGCCGGATGCGGTGCTGGTCCACCGGAACGACGAAATCATCTACGCCAACAATGTCGCGGCGTCGCTGTTTAGGGCGGAAAGGCCCGAAAAGCTTATCGGCATGGCCGTCGACGACGTCCTCGCTCCGGCGCACCAGGAAAAGGCCCGGGCCCTGCGGCGAAACGTCCTCGTCTCGGGATGGGCCATGCCGCTGACCGAGGGCGCCTACCGCAAGCTCGATGGCGAGAACTTCATCGCCGAGGCCACGGCCGCCCGCGTCCATGTCGACAACGGCTACGCGGTACACACGGTGATTCGCGACGTGACCGAACGCAAGCGCGCGGAAGAAACCTTCCGCAAGCTTTCCAAGGTCGTCGAGCAAAGCTCGTCCCTGGTCCTCATCACCGACGCCCACGGCCACATCGAATACGTCAATCCGAGATTCGAAGAGGTTTCCGGCTACGCGTTGGCCGACGTGGCCGGAAAGACCCCCGGCGTCCTCAAGTCGGGGAACACCCCGGACACCGTCTATCAGGAGCTTTGGGGCGCCATCAAGCAGGGCCGCGAATGGCGGGGCGAGTTTTGCAACCGGAAGAAGAACGGCTCGCTGTTCTGGGAATACGCCATCATCTCCCCGATCAAGGGCGAGGATGGCGGAATCACCCACTATGTGGCCGTCAAGGAAGACCTGACCGTCCGCAAGGCCTACGAAGAGCGTCTGCTGCGCCAAGCCCACTACGACGCGCTGACCGACCTGCCCAACCGCGCCCTGGCCATGGATCGCCTGTCCCAGGCCCTGGGCCGGGCCCGTCATGGCAACCGGGTGGTCGCCCTGATGTGCGTCGGCATCGACGATTTCAAACGGATCAACGGCACGTTCGGCCACGCCGCCGGTGACGACGTGCTGATCGAGGTGGCGGACCGCCTGCGGGCGGCCATCGAAGACAGCGGCACCATAGCCCGGTTGGAGGGCGACGTCTTTTCCATCATTTTCCCCGACCTCGAGGCCGGCATTCATGCCGAAATCGCCAGCCGGCGCGTCATTAACGCGCTGGCCGAGCCGTTCTTCATCGACGGTCAGGAAATCATCCTGACGGCGAGCATCGGCCAGACGCTCTTTCCCACCGACGGCATCGAGCCGCAGGTTCTCCTGCGCAACGCCCAATCGGCCCTCCAGCGGGCCAAGTCGGCCGGGCGCAATACCTGCCGCTACTTCACGCCGCGCATGAACGTGGATGCCAGGCGGCGCATTCAGATGCAGTCGCTGCTGCGCCGTGCGATCGAAAACGACGAACTGTCGGTGCTCTACCAGCCGGTCGTCGAAACCGCCACGCGCCGATGGGTGGGCGCCGAGGCGCTGATGCGCTGGAACAGTCCGCAACTGGGCCCGATCCCGCCCAGCGAATTCATCCCGTTGGCCGAGGAAAGCGACTTGATCGTCAGCCTCGGCGAGTGGATCCTGACCAAGGCCTGCCGGCAGGCCGCCCACTGGAACCGGTCCAGCGGCACCTCCCTGCACATGGCGGTCAACGTCTCGGCCCGCCAGTTGAGGGACGTGTCCTTCGCCGAGACCGTTGCCCGCACCCTGCACGAAACGACCTTGCCGCCGGACCATCTCGAGCTCGAACTCACCGAGCGGCTTCTCGTCGAGTGCGGTACCCAGAACGGGCGGATCATCGAGGTTCTCGACGGCATGGGCATCAGCCTGTCCATCGACGACTTCGGCACCGGCTATTCGGCGCTCACTTATCTCAGGCAGTTCCCCACCAAGATCCTGAAGATCGACCGCAGCTTCATCCGCAATCTGGGATCGAGCGAAAAGGACGCCGCCCTGGTCAAGGCCATGATCGCGATGGCCCATTGCCTTGGCATCAAGGTCATCGGCGAGGGCGTGGAAACGCCCGGCCAGGCGATGGTCCTCAACGGCGCCGGATGCGACTTCATCCAGGGATATCTCTACGGCAAGCCGATGTCGGCCGACGATTTCGCGGCCGGCCTTGCCGACAAGACCGCCAAGCGCGCCGTCGGCTGAACCCGGCAAACGGAACGGCCGGCTTTCGCCGGCCGCTCCAGGAACCGCATGGGGCGCCCGCGGGCGCCCGGACAGTCAGTTGAATCCGGCCAGAAGCCGGTCGATCTCGTCCTGCGAGATCCCCTCGCCGGGTTGCTGCGGCCCATGCAGCAACTCCTCGTCCGAAGACGCCGCCGCCTTGGCCGCCGGCTTTTGCGCCTCCTTGCCCTTGATCTCGCCCAATTCGCCGCCGAAGGCAACGACCAGGGCGTCGACCTTGACTTCGATCTCCTTGAGGGCCTTCACCACCTTGGTGATACGCTGGCCGGTGATGTCCTGGAAGCCGCACGCCTCGTAGATACGGGTCGTGGCATCCGCCAGGGAGTCCTGGTCCTCGCCCTCCAGCTTTTCGCTGACCCGCTCGATGGTTTCCGTGGCGTCCATGATTTCGTTGGTCGCATCCGCGGTCGCCTGGACGATGGCATCAAGCTCGTTCGTCGCCGTCGGCAGGTACTCGGCCTTCACCTCGTCGGGCCGCAGGGCCGCGATCTCGGCCTTGGCCGACTGGATATACCGGTTGAGGGCTTCCAGCTCGGCGTAGATCTTGCGGCTGACCCCCACCAGGTTCGGCGTACCGGAGGACAGCAGCGCGGCAATGACCTTGGCCACCTCCTCGACCTTCACCGTATCTCCATACCGGCGCCGCAACTCCTCGAGAAGCCGAGCGACGTCCACTCTCTTATTCGGCATGGCGGAACCTAAAACTCGCCCAGGACACTGGCCATTTTGGCCTTGAGCGTCTCGGCGTTGAAGGGTTTGACGATGTAGTTCGAAACCCCCGCCTGTTTGGCGGCGATCACGTTCTCCGGCTTGCTCTCCGCGGTCACCATGATGAAGGGGATGTGCCTCAGCTTGTCGTCGGCGCGAACTTCGCGGAGCAGCTGAATGCCCGTCATCGGTTCCATGTTCCAGTCGGAAATGACCAGTCCGAACCCACCTTCGCGCAGCTTGAGCAGCGCCTCGGTGCCATCGGTCGCTTCATGGACATTGCGAAAGTCCAATTGGCGGAGCAAATTGCGAAGAATCCTGAGCATCGTGCGATAGTCGTCCACGACGAGGACCTTCATGTTCTTGTCGACAGGCATTTGTTACTCCATTCCAGGACGGCCTCGAGACTTACCTTTCCTTCCCCCATTCTCCACGTTCCCCAAGGCCGTTGGACGGTCGACGCGGAACGTACAGTCTTGCCAAACATATTGGCAGAAGGCCCCATCCCGCAACCGGATTTGCATCGGCGCGTCGCCGACCGCGTCGTCGCCGGTTTCGGGGGAGCGGGAAGAGGCATTCATTGGATTTTGACTTCGGGCGTAAACACATAGCCGGAGCCGCGAACGGTCTTGATGAAAATCGGGTTGGCCCGATCCTCTTCGATCTTGCCGCGCAGCCGCATGACCAGCACGTCGATGCTCCTCTCGAAGGGAAACATCTCGCGGCCATAGACCAGATCCAGCAGGCGGTCCCGGCTCAGCACCTTGTCCGGATTACTGATGAAGGCGGCCAACAAATCGAACTCGGCGGACGTCAGCTTGATCTCCTCGCCGGCCGGCGCGTAAAGCTGCCGGCGTCCCATATCGAGCCGCCAGCCGGCGAACGTCGCCGTGTTCTGGCCCGCTTTCATTTCATGGTGGAGGTTGCCCGAACGCTGGCTGCGCCGCAGGACAGAGCGCACCCGCGCCAGCAGTTCGCGGGCCTCGAAGGGTTTCGGGATGTAGTCGTCGGCGCCGATTTCCAGACCGACCACGCGATCGACGATGTCGGCCCGGCCGGTCACCATGATGATGGGGACGTCCGATTCCGAACGGATCTCGCGGGCCAGTTCCAGCCCATCCTCCCCCGGGAGCATCAGATCCAGGATCACCAGATCGACGTCCTGCTTGCCAAAGATGTGGCGCATGGTGGTGCCGTCCCTGGCTCCGGACATGCGATACCCCTGGCTGCCGAGGTATTCCTCGATAAAGCTGCGAACAGTAGGATCATCCTCGACAACGAGAATATGCTCCGACATCGCTATTTTGGCCCCACCCTAATAATGCAGACACCCTGCGCCGGGATCATAGCAGATCACCCCGAGCCTGGGGAACCAAAGGAAAACGCCTGCTCGCGTTGATCGCCGAACGCGTTCGCCCCGCGCCATTCCGAACCCACGCTCCGGTCACGGGCGCCGTTCCGCCCGCTTTCGGCTTCCCCACCTTACGACCGTCGAACGCACAATACCCCGAAGTCGTGCCGAAAGGTAGCCGCACCAGAATGCGCTTCCAATGGCAAGAACCGTGCCACCCCTCCCCCGCCGGTGTCCCTCCCGCTCCCCATAGGAATGAGAATTAGTCCCGCCTCAATCCAAGGGGATATCGTAACAATTGAAACATACTCGAAAAAAAATAGAAATATTTATGAAAGAATGTCAACATTTTTGAAAACACATCTTTATTTACAACGAAACTCCGATCTGTATATTTGATCTTTGGTGCGCTGATCTTGAGAAAAGACAACACGTTGGGGCATTCTCGTCATATTCGGGCACCCCTTTCCAACCAAGAATAGCGTGTTGTCATGGCGTTTTGAAGCCGGCCTGCCCCTGCACGCGGGGGGGACCCTCTCCCGCCAGAGATCGATTGTCTTGGAGCCGTGGATTCGTATTCCTGCGCGAGACCAAAGCTTTTCAGACCGTTCCCTCGGCGATCCCTATCCCGACGTTCCGCTGTTTTGCGTGGCATCACCGTGCCTCGCCTCTATGGGAAGGTCGTCGTGCGTGGTAGTCTTTCAACCGATCCGTCGCCCCTTGGTGGTACGGCGGGAGGTTTGTCCAGAATGGAGAAGACGCCGACAACCCCCGGATGAAACGCGGCAATGGCTTTTTCCGTGAAGCCCTGGGACCGGCGTCTTGGTGCAAAGTGGAGAAGAAAATGCGAGCAGATGCCCTTGACCGGTCGAGCTTTCTGGGAGAGCAGCAACCGATTGGGAAAGGGAGCTCGCGCCTGGAGGAAGGCGGAAGCAAGGCATTCGTCAAGACCTGGATGCAAAAGGTCCTCCAGTTCCGCATTGGAGCGAAGATCGCGCTGGGTTTCGCGGCCGTTCTGGTTTTGACCGCGGGGGTCGCCTTCGTCGGTTGGAGCGGGCTGACCAATTTCGGCTCGCAGGTCAAGGCGGCCAATGACTCCAATGCCGTGGTCAGGACGCTGCTGGAAACCCGGACCGACGAAAAGAACTTTCAGATCCGCAGCGACGAGAAGTTCATCCAGGCCGTCGCCGCCAGGATCGCCCGCATCCACGACCTCGGCACCGAGCTGAGGGCCGAGGTCCAATCCGACGCCGACAAGGCGATGGTCGACCGCCTGCTGGCGGCGGTCGACGCCTATCACGCGGCGTTCACCAAGTATGCCGACCTACAGAAAGGCAAGGACAAGGCCCTCGCCGCCGTGGTCCAGGAGGCCGGCAGTTTTGAAGAACTGGCCGGAGAGATCGAGGAAGACCAGAAGATCGCCTATCAGTCCCTTCAGCAACGGGTCGACAAGCTTGAACTGACGCGCGACGACCGGCGCGTCAAGTCGGAAGACGCCAATCGCCTGCTCGCCATGGTCGGCGCCGCCCGCCGCGACGAAAAGGATTTCCTGTTGACCGGCGAAGAGGTGTACGCCCAGCAGGCCCGCCGGGGAATCACGCAGACCCTGGAGTTATGCGAAAGCCTGAAGAAGCGGTTCGACAACGCCGAGGTCCAGGCCCAGGTCGACCAAGTGATTGCCGCCGCCCGGACTTATCTCGCCGGCTTGGAAAAACTGATCGAGGTGGTGGCCTCGGTTCGCGATTCGGGGACGCTTGGCGAAGCCGCCCTTTCCGACATGGGGCGGCAGGGCCGGATCGCCCAGGCCCGCCTGACGACGCTTCAATCCAAGAACATGGTCGCCGGCGACGGCACCGCCCGTCTCGCCGCCTACCTGGGCGAGGTGCAATTGGCGGCTAAGGATTTCCTGCTGTCGGCGGATCAGCGGCTGGGCGAGCGCATCGGCGAAGCCATCCAGAAGTTCGTCACGCTGGCGGCAGACCTCAGGGCTGGCGTCAACGGCGAGGCGGCAAAATCCCTCGACGACGCGGCGGAAGCCATGAAGAGCTATGGCGCCGCCTTCAAGACGGCCTTCGATGTCCGCGTCCAGGCCGAGAGCAGCGGCGAACGCAAGAAGGCGGCCCTGGACGACATGATCAACAGCGCCCGCGAGTTCGAGGCGCTGGTTTCCCAGCTTCGTCTGGCCCAGGAAGACGAATACCAGATGATCACCGGCGAGGTCGCCAAGGGGCGCACCGAAATGGCCGCCAAGCTGCTTACCGCCAGCGACGCCAATCGTCTCATCAAGTACGTCAGCGACGCCCGCCACGCCGAGAAGGACTTCCTGCTGCGTGGCGATACCGACAGCGCCGCCCTGGTGGAGCGGGCCGTCATGCTCGTTCTGCCCCTGACCCAGAACATGGAGACCCGTTTCGAGAGTTCCGAGGACAAAGAGCTCGCCGTGACGTTGCGGGGCAAGGCCACGGCCTACGGCGAGAAGTTCAAGGAGGTTGTGGCGCTGACCGGGCAGCAGGCGACGGCCGATGCCGCCATGGTCCAGGCTGCGAATTCGGTCAACGAGATGGTCGTCAAGGCCGGCGACGACCAGCAGACCGCGATGGTGGCCCAGCAATCCCGGTCCAACACGTTGATGATCGTCGGCACCCTGGTGGCCCTCGGTCTCGGCGCCGTCTTCGCCTTCCTGATCGGGCGGGGCATCAGCCGCCCCATCAACGAGATGACCGGCGCCATGAAGCGCCTCGCCGACGGCGACCTGGAAGTCGAGGTGCCGGCCCAGGGCCGCAAGGACGAGATCGGCGAAATGGCGGGCGCCGTGCAGGTGTTCAAGGACAACGCCGTCGAAAAGGTCCGTCTGGAGGCCGAGCAAGCGGAACGGGAACAGCGGGCCGAAACCGAAAAGCGCCGGGCGATGATGACCATGGCCAATGCGTTCGAAACCTCGGTCGGACAGGTCGTCGAACAGGTGTCATCGGCTTCGACCGAGATGCAGTCTTCCTCCGAGGCGATGAGCGCGACGGCCGAAGAAACAACCCGCCAGGCGGCTGCGGTGGCCGCCGCCTCCGAACAGGCCTCGGCCAACGTCGAAACGGTCGCCTCCGCCGCCGAGGAGTTGTCCTCCTCCATTTCCGAAATCGGCCGCCAGGTCACCCACGCCTCGCAGGTCGCCCGCGCGGCGGTGGAAGAAGCACAGGAGACCAACGTGCGCGTCCAGGGCCTGGCCGAAGCCGCCCAGAAGATCGGGGAAGTGGTGGCCTTGATTACCGACATCGCCGACCAGACCAATCTGCTGGCGCTCAACGCCACCATCGAGGCGGCCCGGGCCGGCGACGCCGGCAAGGGTTTCGCGGTGGTGGCTTCCGAGGTCAAGAACCTGGCCAACCAGACGGCCAAGGCGACCGAGGAAATCGGCGCCCAGATCGCCGGCATCCAGACCTCCACCCAGGAGGCGGTCGAAGCCATCGCCGGCATCGGCAAGACGATCGCCGAGATCGACGAGGTGGCCTCCGGCATCGCGTCCGCCGTCGAAGAGCAGGGCGCGGCGACGCAGGAGATCGCCAGGAACGTCGAGCAGGCGGCGGCCGGCACCCAGGAAGTTTCCTCGAACATCACCGGGGTCAGTCAGGCGGCCAACGAAACCGGCGAAGCGGCCCGGCAAATCCAGTCGGCGGCGGGGGAACTGTCCCAGCAATCCGAACGGCTGCGCGTCGAGGTCGCCAAGTTCCTGAGCGGCGTTCGCTCGGCGTAGAGAAGAACCGGTAGGCATTCCCCATCCGTCCGCGCAAACCGGACCGATGGAGGCGGCTAAGGCAACGCGAAACGAAAGTCGAAAAAGGGGCAACGACATGCACGCCGACATGACCCGGGACGACCGCGCACCAGCCGCCTCTTCGTCGGGCGAAAGCGGTTCCCCCCCGGAAGCGCTGTCCCTGATCCGGCGGATCGGTCTTTCCAATGTCCGCATCGGGCGCAAGATCGGCTTGGGGTTTGCCGTGGTCCTGGCGCTGACGATCGGCGTGTCCTTTCTGGGATGGAACGGCCTGCGCGAAGTCGGGGCCGAATTCGAAAAGACCGACGCCGTGGTCCTCTTGGCCGACCGCTTCGTCGAAATCCGCAACGACCAAAAGAATTTCCAGATCGGCGGCGAGGAGCGCGACTTCGAAAGCGCCAGGCAGAAGATCGGCCCCCTGAGGGAACAGGCCGACGGCCTCGAGGCGCTGTTCCGATCGGTCGATGGCCGTGAGCTGATTGACAGATTAAAGGCCGAGATCGACCGCTACGAAACCCAACTCAATCTCTATCACGACCTAGAAGGCAAGAAGAAGGCGGCATTGGGCCGCATGCTGGTGCGGGCGTCCGAGATGGAAGCGGTGGCCGACGAACTGCGCCTGGCACAGAATCTTCGCTACAAGCAGATGGCCGAAGAACTGGCCAGGCTGGAACTGCAACGCGAGCGCCGGATGGCCATTGCCACCGAATCCGCCAACGTGGTCGGCCTGATGTCCGACGGACTGGTCGAGGTGCAAAAGTTCCAGCTTACCGGCAACGCCGCCCATGCCGATAAATTCAAGTCGTTGTCCCAAAAGGCGGCCATGAGCCTCGGCGACCTCAAGGTCATGTTGGGCGAGGAAGACGCCGGCCAGCTTCCCGACGACGTCTTCACTATGATGAAGAGCCTCGATGCCGGTTTTGCCAAAATGGCCGAGTTCCTGACCGCCGGGGACAAATCGCAGGCGCAGAATGCGGCAATGGCCGTGGAAAAAACGACCCAAGGGATCAAGGACATCCTGCGGGTCCTGGCGGCGGGCCAAACCGCGGAATTCGATTTCATCGCCAGCGACACCCAGTCGGCCAAGGAGGACATGGACGCCCGGCAGCTCATCACCCAGGATGCCGGCCGGTTGATCGAAACCGTCTGGAAGATCCGCCTCTCCCAGCAACATTACGTCAGCCGACCCGCCAGCGAGGCGGCCGACGATGTCCGTTACTGGGCCGGCGGGATCAAGGACGTGGTCGGCAGCCTGGCAACCCGGCTGACCGAAAGCGAAGACAAGGCCGCCATCCAGAAGATCGGCGAGAGCGCCGACGGCTACCTGGCGGAGTTCGAGAATGTCGTCGCCTTTACGACCGAGCAGGCCGAAGCCGATCAGGCCATGGCCGACTCATCGCGGGCGCTGAACGCCCGGATCGCACAGGCTACGGCGGACCAGAAGGCGGCCATGACAGACCAGCGGGACAGCTCGGGCCTGCTGGCGATCATCGGCTCGGCGGTCGCCCTCGTCCTCGGCGTCATCTTCGCCTTTTTCATCAGCCGGAGCATCACGGCACCGCTTTCCTACATCACCGACAACATGCTGCGCCTGGCCGAGGGCGACACCTCGATCGAGATCAGGAACCGCAGCCTCAGGAACGAAATCGGCGCGCTGTCCCGGGCCATGGGGGTGTTCCTCGAAAAAACCCTCGAGATGGGCCGCATGCGCGAGAAGCAGGAGGAGAACGAGCGCCGCGCCGAGAAGGAAAAGCGGGCAGCCATGGTCAAGATGGCCGACCAGTTCGAAGCCTCGGTGGGCGAGGTGGTCGAGCGGGTGTCCTCGGCGGCGACCGAGATGCAGGCCTCCTCCGAGGCCATGGGGGCAACCGCCGAGGAAACGACGCGCCAGGCTTCCGCCGTGGCCGCCGCCTCGGAGCAGGCCTCGGCGAATGTCGAGACGGTGGCCTCGGCGGCCGAGGAACTGTCCTCCTCGATCTCCGAGATCAGCCGGCAGGTGACGCAGGCGTCCCAAATCGCTTCGGCGGCGGTGACCGAGGCCGAGCAGGCCAACGTCAAGGTCCAGGGCCTGGCCCAGGCGGCCAACAAGATCGGTGAAGTGGTGGCTTTGATCACCGACATCGCCGAGCAGACCAACCTGCTGGCGCTCAACGCCACCATCGAGGCGGCCCGGGCCGGCGATGCCGGCAAGGGCTTCGCGGTGGTCGCTTCCGAGGTCAAGAACCTGGCCAACCAGACGGCCAAGGCCACCGACGAGATCGGCGCCCAGATATCGGGCATCCAGGCGGCGACGCAGGAGGCGGTCTCGGCCATCGAATCGATCACCAAGACGATCTCCAAGATCAACGAGGTCAACTCGGGGGTCGCCTCGGCGGTCGAGGAGCAGGGCGCGGCGACCCAGGAGATCGCCCGCAACGTCGAGCAGGCATCGGCGGGCACCCAGGAGGTTTCGGCCAACATCTCCGGCGTCAGTGTGGCCGCCAACGAAACCGGTACCGCGGCCGAACAGATCCACAAGGCGGCCGGCGAACTGTCCCGCCAATCCGAGACGCTGCGCGCAGAAGTCGACAAGTTCCTGGCCAACGTGCGGACCGCATAGCCGCTCCGGAACGGCAGGACGGGAAGAGAAAGAAACGGGAGGATGCAATGACCCCTTTTGGCGGAACCAGGACGGGTATCGACAGAACCGAAGATGGTGGGAGGGTGGCTGAATCTATCTCCAAGGGTGCGAAACGGAGCGGCCTGAAGGCAGTTTCCCGTTTGCGCATCGGTCCGAGAACCTTCCTTGGATTCGCCCTGGTGCTGGGGCTGACGACGGTGGTGTCCATCGTCGGATGGCAATCGCTCGGCATCTTCGCCGACCGCGTCGAAACCTCGGAAGGCATGGGCCGCCTCGTCACCCAACTTCTGCAGACGCGGGTCGCGGAAAAGAATTTTCAAATTCGGGGTGACGAAAAGCACGTCGCGGAGGTCAACGCCGGAATCGACTCCATCAACGGTGAAGGTACCCGCATCAAGGACGGACTTCGTACCGGCTCCGACCGGGACACCATGGATCGCATCCTGAAGGCCGTCGACGAATACCGGCAGGCGTTTGCCGTCTATGCCGACCTCGAGAGGCGGAAGTCAAAAGCCGTTGCCGAGACCATAGCGCGCTTCGAGGACGTGCAGCAGCGGGCCCAGCAGATCGCCAAAAGCCACAAGGATGCGGCGGAAGGAATCGGCAAGCGCGTCGACGAGATGGCGGGCGGGGAAAGGGACGCCTTCAAAAAGGTCGACGCGATCAGCAAAATTCTCTCGGTGATCGCCGACATGCGGCGCGACGAGAAGGATCTGCAACTGTTTGGCAGCGAAACCTATCAGAAGAGCGTCGGCGAGCAGATTGTCCAGGTCATACCGTTGACCGAGGCGTTGGGACGCGAGTTTCCCGACCCCGGAAACCAGGAGCGGGTGAACGCGGCCCTCGCCGCCCTCAAAGCCTACCAGGAGTCGTTCGCGGATCTGGTCGCCGTTCTGAAGGAATCCAAGAACTACGCCTTCCAGCAGACGATACTGCAATACGATCTGCAGGGCGAGGTCAAGAGGGTGGAGGATATCCTCCCCAAGCTTCAGGAAATCCTGACCGGCCGTGCGTCCCAATACGCGGCGCTGCTCGAAACCGGCAAGCTTTACCGCCTGCTCGCCGAGGCCCACTCCGTAGAAAAGGACTTCCTCCTCTCGAAGCAGCCGGCGACCCTGGTCGAACAGGTCAACGAAAAGCTGCGGCAGATCAGTAACTATGCGGACGGCATAAAGGGCCGCTTCCCGTCGGCCGCCGGCCTCGCCGAGGAGATGGACCGGATCGTCGAGGCCGTGTCCACCTACGCGACCAAATTCAAGGCCCTGGCTGCACTCCGCTATAACGACAAGGGACTGACCCTGAAGAAGGAGGTCGCGATCACCAGAATGGTCGAGAACGCCAAGACCTTCACCGATGCGATGACCGAACTGCGGGAACAACAGCAGCAGCATTACCAAGGCCTGGTCGACGCGGCCGATGCGGTGCGGGCGTCGATGGCGGCCGAGCAGAAGCTGGCCGAGAACGCCGGCAGCCTGACCGAACGCATGGCGGCGGCCCGGCAGACCGAAAACGCCTTTCTTCTGAGCGGCGGCGCGGACGCGGCGGCGACGATCGAGGAAGCCGTTTCCTCGGTCGTGAAACTGGCCGAGGACATGAAGGGCCAGATGAAAGACGCCGCCGAACAAAAACTTGCCGGCGAGATTCAGGAATTGGCGAAGACTTACCAAGCCAAATTTCAGGAGATCGTCTCGCTGACCCGCCAGCAGGAAGAGGCCGACCGTGGGATGGCCTCGGCGGCGGATCGGGTCAACGAGATCGCCTTCAAGGCCCGCGAGGATCAGGCGGCGGCCATGACGTCCCAAAAGCGGACGGCCGACACGGTGGCCATTTCCGGAACGCTGGGGGCGCTTGTCCTTGGCATCCTTCTCGCCTTCTTCATCGGCCGCAGCGTCAGCCGGCCCATCCGGGAGTTGATGGCGGCCATGAAACTCCTGGCTGCGGGCAATCTCGATGTCGCCCTCCCAGCCCTTGAACGCCACGACGAAATCGGCGAAATGGCCGGCACGGTCCAGATATTCAAGGAGAATGCCAACGAGAAGGTGCGTCTCGAGGCGGAACAGGAAGAGAAGGACCGTCAGGCCGAAGCGGAAAAGCGGGCGGCCATGCTGAAGTTGGCGGATACCTTCGAGGCCTCGGTCGGCCACGTCGTTGGCCAGGTGTCCTCGGCGGCGACCGAAATGCAGTCCTCTTCCGAGGCGATGAGCGCCACCGCCGAGGAGACGACGCGGCAGGCCTCTGCCGTGGCCGCCGCCTCGGAGCAGGCCTCGGCCAACGTCGAGACGGTGGCTTCCGCCGCCGAGGAACTGTCCTCCTCGATCGCCGAGATCGGCCGGCAGGTGACGCAGGCCTCCCAGATCGCCTCGGCCGCGGTGAGCGAGGCCGAGCAGACCAACGTCAAGGTGCAAGGGCTGGCCCAGGCTGCCAACAAGATCGGCGAAGTGGTGGCTTTGATCACCGACATCGCCGAGCAGACCAACCTGCTGGCGCTCAACGCCACCATCGAGGCGGCGCGGGCCGGCGACGCCGGCAAGGGCTTCGCCGTAGTTGCCTCGGAAGTGAAGAACCTGGCCAACCAGACGGCCAAGGCGACCGACGAGATCGGGGCGCAGATCGCCGGCATCCAGTCGGCCACCCAGGAAGCCGTTTCGGCCATCGACTCGATCACCAAGACGATCTCCCAGATCAACGAGGTCAACTCGGGGGTCGCCTCGGCGGTCGAGGAACAGGGCGCGGCGACGCAGGAGATCGCGCGCAACGTCGAGCAGGCGGCGGCCGGCACCCAGGAGGTGTCGGCCAACATCGGCGGCGTGAGTGCGGCGGCCAACGAAACCGGCACGGCAGCCGGACAGATCAACAAGGCGGCCGGCGACCTGTCGCGCCAATCCGAAACGCTGCGCGCCGAGGTCGACAAGTTCCTGGCCAGCGTCCGTACCGCCTAGGAACGCCTTTTCGTGAACAGAAACCCCCGCCGGGCTTCCGGCGGGGGTTCCTGTTTTCGGGGATCGGCGGGACACAGCCCCCTACCCGTCGAAAAGTGTGGCAGAACGTTACAACCGGCCATCGGAAAGAAATTTTCCCGACCAACTTTCGTAATACTCCTGTTCTACAGTGATGGACTGCCATGCAACTCCAAAGAGCAGTTGCGGCATCGAATCGGCCACGACCGACTTTCACCCGGCAAAAAAACAAGATCGATGAAAGCGCGAACGCGAAGAGGGAATTCATGTGGGAAAAGCTGAAGATTAGCCAAAGAATTATGCTCATCGTCGGGGGAACGGCCGTCGGTATCGCCGCCGTGGGGAGCTTCGGTCTTTACGAAATCCGCCACACCCTGATGGAGGATCGCAAGGTCAAGACGGAACACGTCGTCCAGGTCGTCGGAGCCCTGGCCGGCCATTACCATGCATTGCAGAAATCGGGAGCCCTCTCCCCCGAGGCGGCGCAAAAAGCCGCCCTCGGTGAAATCAGCAGCCTGCGCTATGGGAGCGGCGAATACTTCGCCGTCCAGTCCTATGACAACGTGATGCTGATGCATCCGATCAAGCCGGAACTGAACGGCAAGTCGTTGGCTGGGACGAAGGGGCCCGACGGCCAGTTGATCTTCGACATCCTGGTCCGCCTGGGCAAGGAGAATGGCGGCGGCTTCGTCGAATACCTGTGGCCCAAACCGGGAGCCTCCAAGCCGGTGCCCAAGATCTCCTATGTCACGCCCTTCGCCCCCTGGCAGTGGGTCATTTCGTCGGGCATCTACGTCGACGACGTCACCGACGTCTTCATGCGGGACCTGGCCATCGTCGGCTCGGTATCGCTGCTCATCCTGCTTTTGATCGTCGGCGGCTCCCTGGTCATCAGCCGGAGCATCACGCGACCCCTTTCCCACGTCGCCGCCAACATGCAGCAACTGGCCAAGGGCGACGTCAGCGTGACCGTCGAAGGAACGGATCGTGGCGACGAGGTCGGAGGCATGGCCCGCGCGGTGCAGGTCTTCAAGGACAACAAGATCGAGGCCGACCGTCTGGCCGAAGAGCAGCGGCGCCAGGAGCAGGAACGGGCGGCCCGGGCCAAGCGCATCGAGGATTTGTGCAAGGCCTTCGACGCCACCTCGTCGGAAGCCGTGAGGTCGGTGGCGGCGGCGGCGACCGAAATGCAGTCCTCTTCGGAATCCATGAGCGCGACGGCCGAGGAGGCCACCCGTCAGGCCACCGCCGTGGCGGCGGCTTCCGAGCAGGCCTCGGCCAACGTGCAGACCGTCGCCTCGGCGGCCGAGGAACTGTCGAGCTCCGTCTCGGAGATCGGCCGCCAAGTGATCCAGGCGTCCCAGATCGCCTCGGCCGCGGTGACCGAGGCCGAGCAGACCAACGTCAAGGTCCAGGGGCTCGCTGCGGCCGCCCAGAAGATCGGCGAAGTGGTGGCGCTGATCACCGACATCGCCGAGCAGACCAACCTTTTGGCCTTGAACGCCACCATCGAGGCGGCCCGGGCCGGCGATGCCGGCAAGGGTTTTGCCGTGGTGGCTTCCGAGGTCAAGAACTTGGCCAACCAGACGGCCAAGGCGACAGACGAGATCGGGGCCCAGATCACCGGCATCCAGTCGGCGACCCAGGAAGCCGTTTCGGCCATCGAGTCGATCACCAAGACCATCTCCAAGATCAACGAGGTCAACTCGGGTGTCGCCTCGGCGGTCGAGGAGCAGGGCGCGGCGACGCAGGAGATCGCGCGCAACGTCGAGCAGGCGGCGGCGGGCACCCAGGAGGTGTCGGCCAACATCGGCGGCGTGAGTGCGGCGGCCAATGACACGGGCGCCGCGGCCACCCAGATCCAGTCGACGGCGGCCGACCTGTCGCGCCAATCCGAAACGCTGCGCGCCGAGGTCGACAAGTTCCTGGCCGGCGTGCGAGCCGCCTGACCTTTCCTCGACGGCCTCCGGCCGTCGCCCGCCCGATCCTTTCCCCGTGCCGCCACGACTACGCGCGGCACGGGGGGGGGACTCGCCCATTTCCCCGCTTCACAAATATGTTGGCCCATCGCCACCGGCGACACGATGCAATCGCTGTAAAACGCAGCAAAATGCTGATAATTTGTAACCAATCGGATGACGTCGGACAAATTGTCGTAATGATCTGCCCTGGGATAACGGCGGCGTGCCATCCGGTTTAAGCACGCAATATTATAAGGCAGCACGAAAAACGAAGCTGCCTGCATTGGTGGGGAAGGAAACAAAATGACGCTGGCCGTCAAATCCATTTCTCTGCGAATCGTTTTGGGGCTGGGGACTCTGGTCATCGTTTCATCGGCGATCAGCATCGGCGTCGGCATCTATCAAATGCGTGGCCTGGCGGCGACGGCCGAAAATCGCGAACTCCGGGGGTATTTGGAAACCCTCAAGAGCGCCATCGCCGCCGAGACGTCGAAGGCCGAAACCCTGGCCGCGCTGGTCGCCCACCTGCCGCCGGCCCAGGATATGCTCGCCAAGCGCGATCGGGAGGGGCTGACCAAGCTTTTCCTGCCGGCTTTCGAGGCGTTGAAGAAGAATTACGCCGTCACCCAGTTCCACTTCCATCTGCCCCCGGCGACATCCCTGCTCAGGCTTCACGGACTGGACAAGTTCGGCGACGACATGTCGGCCGAGCGCTTGACGGTCCTCGCCACCAACACCAACAAATCGCCGACGGTCGGGCTGGAAACGGGCGCCGGCGGCCTGGGCGTGCGCGGCGTCGTGCCCGTATCCCAGGGCGGGAAGCATGTCGGGTCGCTTGAATTCGGCACCTCGTTCGGACAAGCCTTCTTCGATTCCTTCAAGGCGCGTTTCAGCGTCGACGCCGCGCTCTACATCCGCGACAAGGGCGGCTTCAAGGCCTTCGCGACGACGCTCGGCAAGGCCGATATCGTCGGCCGGGACCAGATCGATGCCGCTTTCGCCGGCAACCCCACGGTCGTGAGGAGCGACCTGAACGGCATTCCAACCAGTATCGTCGCCGGCCCGGTCACGGACTTTTCCGGCAAGACCATCGGCGTGGCAATCATCGCCCGGAACGTCGACGACTACGTCACAGCCCTGAGCCGGTCGAGAAACACGTCCCTTCTTCTCGGCGGGCTGGTTTTGGTCGTCGGCGTATTGGTCGCGGTAGCCATGGGCCGCCGTCTTTCGGCGCCGATCCGCCTGATGACCGCCGCCATGGGCCAACTCGCCGAAGGCGATCTGGAGGTGGCCATTCCGGCCGCCGGCCGGGCCGACGAAATCGGCCGCATGGCAAAGGCCGTCCAGGTGTTCAAGGACAACGCCATCGACAAGGTGCGCCTGGAGGCCGAACAGGCCGAACGGGAAAAACAGGCCGAGGCGGAAAAACAGGCGACGATGGTGAAACTGGCCGGGCAATTCGAAGCGGCGGTCGGCGCCGTGGTCGATCAGGTCTCGTCGGCGGCGACCGAGATGCTGTCCTCTTCCGAGGCGATGAGCGCGACGGCCGAAGAGACGACGCGCCAGGCCTCGGCCGTGGCGGCGGCCTCGGAACAGGCCTCGGCCAACGTCGAGACGGTGGCTTCCGCCGCCGAGGAACTGTCCTCCTCGATTTCCGAGATCAGCCGGCAGGTGACCCAGGCGTCTCAAATCGCCGCCGCGGCAGTGACCGAAGCCGAGAAGACCAACGTCAAGGTGCAAGGGCTGGCCCAGGCCGCCAACAAGATCGGCGAAGTGGTGGCCCTGATCACCGATATCGCCGAGCAGACCAACCTGCTGGCCTTGAACGCCACCATCGAGGCGGCCCGGGCCGGCGACGCCGGCAAGGGCTTCGCCGTGGTCGCTTCCGAGGTCAAGAACCTGGCCAACCAGACAGCCAAGGCGACCGACGAGATCGGCGCCCAGATCACCGGCATCCAGTCGGCCACCCGGGAAGCCGTGGCGGCAATCGAGGAGATCACCCGCACGATCTCGAAGATCAACGAGGTCAACTCGGGGGTTGCCTCGGCGGTCGAGGAGCAGGGCGCCGCCACCCAGGAGATCGCGCGCAACGTCGAGCAGGCGTCGGCGGGCACCCAGGAGGTCAGCTCCAACATTGCGGGCGTGAGCGCGGCCGCCAACGAAACCGGCGCCGCCGCCGGCCAGATCAACCGCGCGGCCGGCGAGTTGTCGCGCCAATCCGAAACGCTTCGCGCCGAGGTCGACAAGTTCCTGGCCAACGTGCGCGCCGCCTGACCTTCGTCGACGGCCCTTCCGGCCATCTTTCCCCGCGCCATCGCATGGACATGCGGCGGGGAACGGCTGGGTCAATGTAATTTGATTAAAATAATTAGAATTCTTCGACAACGTTACACAATACGGGCAATTCGTTACCAAGTTATCGGTTTCGGACACACAACCGTGACAATCCGCCCTTAACATCACTCCCCGTCGGCTTCGTCTTCATCAATTCCGTGTGGCGGGCCGGTATCGTCGGCAAGCACGGCGGCAAGACGGTCGTCAGCCGGGAAACCGGCGAGGGCATGCAATTCGGCGGTGTCATCATCGAACCGCACGGCATTTTATAGTGCAACCCGGGCAACCGCCCGCAACGCCTGTCATACGCGGCATGACCGGCGGACGTGCGGAACGACGCGGATGAAAACCTGAGGAATCCCATGAGAGCCATTCTTTCCACAGCATCCATCCGGAGCCGGATCATGCTCGGCTACGGCCTGATCCTTCTTCTGGCCATCATGGCCACCGTCGGGGCCGGCGTTTACCAAACGCGCGATCTGGTGACGACCGCCGAGCAGCGCGAGCTCAAGGGCTATTTCGAGAACCTCAAAGGGGCCATCGCCGCCCAGTCGTCGTTGGCGGAAACCCTCAGCACCCTGGTCGCCAACCTCCCCTCCGCCCAGGACATGTTCGCGCGCGGCGATCGCGACGGCCTGACCCGATTGTTTCTGCCCGCGAACGATATCCTGAAGAAGGATTACGGCGTCGAACAGTTCCAGTTCCACCTGCCGCCCGCCACATCCTTCCTCAGACTTCATATGCCGGCGAAATTCGGCGACGACCTTTCGTCCTTCCGCCAGACCGTCCTCGACGCCAATTCGAAAAAGGCCCCGATCGTCGGCCTGGAACACGGCGTGGGCGGGCTGGGCGTACGCGGCGTGGTGCCGGTTTCCCACGATGGCAAGCACATCGGCTCGGTCGAATTCGGCATGTCGTTCGGCGCCGCCTTCTTCGAAACCTTCAAGAAGCAATTCAGCGTCGACGCGGCCCTGTACGTTCAGGCCAAGGACGGATTCAAGCCGTTCGCCAGCACCCTGGGCAAAACCCAGGTCATCGGCCAGGAGGGGCTGAAGGCCGCCTTCTCGGGAACCCCCGTCGTCCTTCGCGTCGATCTAGACGGCGTGCCCACCAGCGTCTTTGCCGGTCCGGTTTCCGACTTCACCGGCAAGACGGTCGGGGTCGCCGTCATTGCCAAGGATGTCGAGGACTACGTCGCGGCAATGAACGCTTCGCTGATGACGGCGCTGGCCATCGGTGGCCTGGTCCTGGCCATCGGCCTGGCGGTCGCCGGCGTGATCGGCCACCGCATCGCCAATCCGATTCGCCGGATGACCGAGGCCATGGGCCGGCTGGCCGCAGGCGATCTGAAGGCCGACATCCCCGCCCAGGACCGCCGTGACGAAATCGGCCGCATGGCCGAGGCTGTTGCCGTGTTCAAGGAGAACGCCATCGAGAAGGGGCGTCTCGAGGCGGAACAGGAAGAGAGGGACCGTCAGGCCGAGGCGGAAAAGCGGGCGGCCATGCTGAAACTGGCCGATACCTTCGAGGCCTCGGTCGGTCATGTCGTCGGCCAGGTGTCATCGGCAGCAACCGAGATGCAATCCTCCTCCGAATCGATGAGTGCGACGGCCGAAGAGACGACGCGCCAAGCGGCCGCGGTGGCCGCCGCCTCCGAACAGGCTTCGACCAACGTGCAGACGGTGGCCTCGGCGGCCGAGGAGCTGTCGTCCTCGATTTCCGAGATCAGCCGCCAGGTGACCCAGGCCTCGCAAATCGCCTCGGCCGCAGTGACCGAGGCCGAGCAGACCAACATCAAGGTGCAAGGATTGGCCCAGGCGGCCAACAAGATCGGGGAAGTGGTGGCCTTGATCACCGACATCGCCGAGCAGACCAACCTGCTGGCGCTCAACGCCACCATCGAGGCGGCCCGGGCCGGCGACGCCGGCAAGGGTTTTGCGGTGGTTGCTTCCGAGGTCAAGAACCTGGCCAACCAGACGGCCAAGGCGACCGACGAGATCGGCGCCCAGATATCGGGCATCCAGTCGGCGACGCAGGAGGCGGTCTCGGCCATCAACTCGATCACCAAGACGATCTCGAAAATCAACGAAGTCAACTCGGGGGTCGCCTCGGCGGTCGAAGAGCAGGGCGCGGCGACGCAGGAAATCGCGCGCAACGTCGAGCAGGCATCGGCGGGCACCCAGGAGGTTTCGGCCAATATCGGCGGCGTCAGCCAGGCAGCCAACGAGACGGGCGCGGCAGCCGGGCAGATCAATCGCGCGGCCGGCGAATTGTCGCGCCAATCCGAAACGCTTCGCGCCGAGGTCGACAAGTTCCTGGCCGGCGTGCGCGCCGCCTGACCTTCGTCGACGGCACCTTCGACCGGGACCGGGCAGGGAAGGGCTGTTCCGGGCGGCCCGAGAATCCAATTTCGGCAACCCCTACCCCCTCAGGGCTAGGGACGGTCGTCTTCGAGGTAATGGAGGCCGCCCCGGCGTCACCGTTCACGGAGCCGGCTTTGTCGCCCACATGGCAGCCACGTAATCAATCCGCGACGATCTGTGACAAAAAATCGTGTTTTCAGACATTCTTCCGAAACAGCGGCCGGTTATGAACGACGCAGCAACGCCGCGCCACCGGTTTCCGTCGGTCGCAAGACCACCGAATGCGCGGGAAAAATAAAACCGAGCCCTTGAGGCACCCCATGAAAACCATTTCGTCAACACTCTCCATCCGGAGCCGGATCATGCTTGGCTACGGCGTGGTCCTGCTCCTTCCCCTCGCCGCCAACACGGCAATGGCCGATTGGCAAACCATGACATTCGTCATTGACGGCCTGGTCCTGGTCGTCGGCCTGGCCGTCGCCGGCATCGTCGGCCATCGCATCGCCGGCCCGCTCCGCCAGATGGCCGGCGCCATGGACCGGCTGGCCGCGGGCGATCTCGCGATCGACATTCCCGCCCAAGGCCGCGGCGACGAGATCGGCCACATGGCCGCCGCGCTTAAGGTCTTCCGCGAGTGCGCCGTTCACGCCCGTCATGCCGCCGCCGACCGCGAAGCGGCCGAGCGCCGGCGCGAGCACGAAAAGAAGCAGGAACTGCTGTCGATCCTGCATGGCATGGTCGGCGCCGGGGTGCGCAGCAACCAGACCGTCATGCGCCTGGCCCGCATGCGCAAGGAGGTGACCGAGGCCAAGAACCAAGCCCAGTCGATGGCGGCGGCGGTCGAGGAACTGGTGGCCTCGATTCACCAGATCTCGCAGACCAGCGACGACGCCACCAGCGACGCCAAGGGCGCCGGCGATGCCGCCGGCCAGGGTGTCTCGTCGTCGACCCAGGCCGTCACCTCCATGCGCCAGATCGTCGCCGCCGTCGAGCATGCCACCGCCGAGGTCAATACCCTGGCCGAGGAGTCCGAAAAGATCGGTGAGATCGTCTCGCAGATCGAAGACATCGCCGGGCAGACCAACCTCCTGGCCTTGAACGCCACCATCGAGGCGGCCCGCGCCGGCGAGGCCGGCAAGGGCTTCGCGGTGGTCGCCTCCGAAGTCAAGAACCTGGCCAACCAGACGGCCCGCTCGACCGAGGACATCCGCACCCGCATCGAAAGCCTTCGCGGCAAGATGGACGGCATCGTGTCCTCGATGAACCGCGGCTCCGAAGCCGTTTCCCAGGGCCGCGAGGTGGTGACGGCGATGGGCGGACAATTGGAGGACATCGCCGCCCAGGTCAACAACGTCACCCTCAAGATGGCCGAGATTTCCGGCATCCTCACCCAGCAGACGGCGGCGGCCAACGACGTTTCCCAGGGAACCGGCCGCATCGCCGACGTGTCGGCGGTCAATGACGACCAGATCGAGGCCATCCTTGCCGGGATGGACGAACTGAACACCCTGCTCACCGAACAGATCGGCGGCTTCGCCAGCCTGGGCATGGACCGCGCCATCGTCGAGATCGCCAAGAACGATCACATCCTGTTCGTCAAGCGCATTGTCGCCACTCTGGTCGGCCGCGAGAAGGTTCGGGCCGATGAACTCCCCGACCATCACAACTGCCGGCTCGGCAAATGGTACGACGCCGTCAAGAACCCGCTGATCAGCAAGAGCCCAGCCTTCGCGGCGCTGCTGGAGCCCCACAAGCGGGTCCATGAGTTCGGCAAAGAGGTGTTGCGCAAGTTCCACGGTGGCGACCACGATGGCGCGCTGGCCGCCATCGACCAGCTCCGCCAATCGTCGGAAGAGGTCCTGGGTCTTCTGGATCGCCTGGCCAAGGCGGTGGCCGAGCACGAAGAGGTGGAATTCGCCGCCGCCTGAACACACCGCCAAGCCTACCGGGAAGCGGTGGACCCTCCGGGTCCGCCCTTGCGAACCGTGATGCCTAGTGAAGTCTTGTTTCATTTTGTTACATATTCCCTACAATTTGAAACCAAAAAGCCCCCGTTTGACACGAGAGCGCGACACGACGGCGCTATGATGGCCCTGCAGATCGGGTGGGACTGTCTGCACAAGGCATGCGTCTTGGCGTGACAAATGGGGACCTCCAGGGAGAGGCCGCCGCACGTATTGGGCATACCTGTGGGCGCCCGCCCGCGAATATCAAACCCTTCGCGGGAGAATGAGATGTCCTTCGGCAAAGCATGCGTAGTGGCGATCGCCGGGCTCCTGGCCCTGGCGAGCCTCTCGGGAACGGTCGCCGCCTTCGATCCCAAGGCCGCGGTCGCCCTCATCGACGACGCCATGATCAAGGAGATCCACGGCTGGCTGGATGCGCCGGTGGTGCGCATCTCGGTCGAGGCCCAGAACAAGCGTCATGCCACCCTGTCGCAGGCCCGGATCGACGAGTTGGACAAGCAATGGGTGGCGGAGCGCAAGAACGAGGAGCAGCCGCTGATCGCCGCGACGCTCAGCAGCCCGCTGTCCAACTACC
Source organism: Shumkonia mesophila (assembly GCF_026163695.1). Lineage (NCBI taxonomy): Bacteria > Pseudomonadati > Pseudomonadota > Alphaproteobacteria > Rhodospirillales > Shumkoniaceae > Shumkonia > Shumkonia mesophila. The sequence continues at coordinate 23,641 of NZ_JAOTID010000030.1, forward strand.
TGACCCAGATCCAGGCCGCCTCGGATGGCCTCTACACCGAGATTTTCGTGATGGACTTCAAGGGCCTCAACGTCGGCCAAAGCTCCATTTCCTCGGATTACTGGCAGGGCGACGAAGGCAAGTTCCAGAAAACCTTTCCGGTCGGGCCAGGCGCGGTTTTCGTCGACAAGGCCGGCCTCGATGAAGACACCAAGACCTGGCGGGCCCAGGTCAATCTCACCGTCGTCGACGCCGCCGGCAAGGCGATCGGCGCCATCACCGTCGAGGTCAACCTGACCGAGCTGGACCGTCGGCGCAACGGCTGACGCCCTCGGGGTCCGGAAAAGGAATTCGTCATGATCAATCGTCTGAAAATTTCGGCAAAGATCGCGCTCTCCTTCGCGGTGATGATTGCCGTCATGGTGATCGGCAGCACGCTGGTCCTGGTCAACGTCAGCCGGCTGGGGGAAACCACCCAAACCGAGATCGAGTTGAGCCAATTCCGGGCCAGTCTCGACCGCATGGGCGAAGGGCTCGACGACCAACGCGCCGCCATTCTCGATCTGCTGATCACCGGCAACCGCTCCGTCCTCGCCAATTTCGAGGCGGGCAAGACAAGGTTCGCGACGGCCTTGGCCGACCTTCAGAATATGGCCGGCAAGGATGCCCAGAGTCAGGCGCTGCTCTCGGCCATGGCGGCCGGCTACGAGCGCTGGAGCAAGGAGATCGCCCAGCGGCAGATCGCCCTGATGGGCAACGCCATGACCGTCAACGAGGCCCGCGCGCTCGAGGTTTCCGGGCTGCCCGCCGAACTGATGGCCGAGATCACCAAGGCCGAACACGAGCTGATCAGCCTCAAGACGGAGGTTTCCAGCCGGGCGCGCGACGACGCCCAGACCGCGCTGGGGCGGGTCAACCTGTCGTCATGGATCAGCGGCATCCTGGTGGCGCTGATTGCGGTGGCGGCCGGTCTGGCGCTGAGCCGCCTCATCGCCGGACCGATCCGATCCATGAGCCAGGCCATGCTCAAGCTGGCCGACGGCGACACCACCGTGGCGATTCCGGGCATCGGCAAGGGCGACGAGATCGGCGAGATGGCGGCCGCCGTGCAAGTCTTCAAGGACAACAAGATCGAGGCCGACCGCCTGGCCGAGGAACAGCGGCGCGAGCAGGAAGCCCGGGCGGCGCGGGCCAAGCGCATCGAGGATCTGTGCAAGGCCTTCGACGCCACGTCGACGGAAGCGGTGAAGTCGGTGGCGGCGGCGGCGACCGAGATGCGCTCCTCCTCCGAGGCGATGAGCGCAACGGCCGAAGAGGCGACGAGACAGGCCTCCGCCGTGGCGGCGGCCTCGGAGCAGGCTTCGGCCAATGTCCAAACCGTCGCCTCGGCAGCCGAGGAACTGTCGTCCTCGATCTCCGAGATCAGTCGCCAAGTGACCCAGGCCTCGCAAATCGCCTCGGCCGCGGTGAGTGAGGCCGAGCAGACCAACATCAAGGTCCAGGGCCTGGCCCAGGCCGCCAACAAGATCGGGGAAGTGGTGGCCCTCATCACCGATATCGCCGAGCAGACCAACCTTCTTGCGCTCAACGCCACCATCGAGGCGGCCCGGGCGGGCGATGCCGGCAAGGGCTTCGCGGTGGTCGCTTCCGAGGTCAAGAACCTGGCCAACCAGACGGCCAAGGCGACCGACGAGATCGGCGCCCAGATCGCCGGCATCCAGGCGGCGACCCAGGAGGCGGTCTCGGCCATTGAATCGATCACCCGCACCATCTCCAAGATCAACGAGGTCAATGCCGGGGTGGCCTCGGCGGTCGAGGAGCAGGGGGCGGCAACCCAGGAGATCGCCCGCAACGTCGAGCAGGCGGCGGCCGGCACCCAGGAAGTGAGTTCCAACATCGGCGGCGTCAGTCAAGCCGCCAACGAGACCGGCACGGCAGCCGAGCAGATCTATAAGGCGGCCGGCGAACTGTCGCAGCAGTCGGAAAAGCTGCGCGCCGAGGTCGACAAGTTCCTGGACAACGTGCGCTCCGCCTGACCCATCCTCCCGTTCGGCACTGCCAGGGGTGGCCCCATTGGGGGCCGCCCCTTTCTTTGCAAAGTGCGACTAAATTTCAATTCGCGAAGCCATTTGAAACAAAACCTCGATCACCCGGGCTCCGGGGCGCTGAACATTCTAAATTGTCACCTATTCTTTACAATTCGTTACCAAATTTTCCGCGTTTGACATGCTGCCGCAACACGGCATCGCGGATACTTCATCCTGCCAAATTGACGTTACGAACCACAGAAACGAACGAGGATGAAATGTTCCTGGACAAACTTAAGATCGGGTCGCGGCTCCTGCTGATCGTCGCAGGAACCGTCATCGGCATCGCCAGCGTCGGCGGCTACTCCCTGAAGGAAATTCGCACCCACCTGTTCGAGGATCGCCGGATCAAGACCGAACACGTGGTCGACACCGCCTTTACGATGCTCGAGTACTATGTGGCTGAGGAGAAGGCCGGACGCATGAGCCGCACGGACGCCCAGGAAACGGCCAAGAAGGCCCTTACCGCTTTGCGTTACGGCGATAACGAATATTTCTGGGTCGAGACCATGGACGGCATCATGGTGGCCCATGGGGTCAATCCGAAGCTGGTCGGCCGCGACATGAAGGGCGACCTCGACGGCAACGGCAAGGCTTACCAGCTTGAGTTGATTTCGGTCGCCAAAAAGGGCGGCGGATTCGTCGAGTACAGCTTTCCGAGGCCTGGCCAAACGGCTCCGGCGCCCAAGATTTCGTATGCCAAGCCGTTCCAGGCCTGGGACTGGTTCGTGGCGTCCGGCATCTACATCGATGACGTCGACGCCATCTTCATGGACGTGCTCATGGTCGTCGGCGGCGTCGCGCTGGTCATTCTCCTGCTGGTCGGCGGCGGCTCCATCGTCATCAGTCGCGGCATCACCAAGCCCCTTACCTACATCGCCACCAACATGCAGCGCCTGGCCGAAGGCGACAAGTCGATCAAGGTTCAGTTCACCGACCAGAAGAACGAGATCGGCGATCTGTCGCGCAGCATGGGCGTGTTCCTGGAAAAGACCATCGAGATGGACCGCATGCGCGAGGCGCAGGTGGAAGCCGAACGCAAGGCCGAGCAGGAAAAGCGCCAGGCCATGCTGAAGCTGGCCGACTCCTTCGAATCGTCGGTCGGCCATGTCGTCACCCAGGTATCGTCGGCGGCGACCGAGATGCAATCGTCCTCCGAGGCGATGGGGGCGACCGCCGAAGAGACGACGAGACAGGCAGCGGCGGTGGCAGCGGCCTCCGAACAGGCCTCGGCCAACGTGCAGACCGTCGCCTCGGCTTCCGAAGAACTGGCGAGTTCGATCTCCGAGATCAGCCGCCA
>NZ_JAOTID010000031.1 GCF_026163695.1 Shumkonia mesophila
GCCCTGCAGGCGCGTATCGACGCGGTACGCAAGACCATCCAGGCCTACCCGATGGTGCCGGCGCTGAAGCGCATCTGTGCGCACTTCTGGGGCGACGAGGAATGGGCCCGGGTGCGTCCACCCATGGCGCCGCTCGACGCAGAGAAGTCGGCCCGCCTGCTCGCCGACCTCAAGAAGATCGACTGGAGGCTGCCGGGCTGACCGCCGAGCGGATCACCTCCGGCGAACTGTTGAGGTAGCGGAATGGATTGGGTATGACCGGAGGTTGCGGAGCCTCGGTGGCCAACTCAGACCGACTGACTCTGGCTGTGCCCATCACGAGCATCCGAGTTGCTCTCGCGTCTACCCGTTAACGGGACAACGCCGACGTCAAGCCGATCGCGTTCCGAGCGCGAAGGCGCGTGACGTTTCGATGTGACGGTTGATCAATTTGGTCGCCGCCGCGACTTGGCGCCTTTCGCAGGCGGCGAGCAGTTCCAGATGCTCCTCCAGCGCCGGGCCGAGCCTTTGGCGCGATTGGCCATTGTTCCGCTGGCACAACCGGATGCGGGCGGAATTCAGGCGGAAGTGCTCGCTGATGAACTGGTTGTCCAGGAAATCGATGATTTCCTCGTGGAAATTCCAGTCCCCCTCGGCGGTATCCAGCAGGACATCCTCGTTGTCGGGTGACGAGGCGAAGGTGCGGATGAGCGACTCGGTGGTTTCCACGATCTTGTGGATGCGCTCGATCAGGGCCCGTTCGGCGAATCGCCGGATGGCCTGCGTCTCCATCAGGATGCGAAAGTCGTAGGCATCGTTGACGGTCTTCGGATCGGCTACGGCGATCTGGATGCCGCGCTTCGGATAGACCTCGAGCAGCCTTTCGAACTGCAGGCGCTGAATGGCCTCCCGCGCCGGATTCATCGAGACTCCGATCATGTCAGCCAGTTCCTTCTGGGTGACGAACTGTCCGGGCTTGAGATCGCCGGTCAGCAACCTTCGCTTGAACAGTTTGTAGGCATCGTCACGCAGTACCTGCATATTTTTCCTCCTGTAGAGTCGATCATCATATCACAGTCCCGGCCGCCTCAAAATCGATTGACAGCGGTTTTCCGTCAACCTTAAAATATATGTTATCGATTACATATATATAACATAGACAAACGAACTTGGCTTGTGGAGATCCGGGAATGGCGGCGGACAAGGGTGTGAGCGGCAAGGCAATCTTCGACTTTCGCAGCGACACGGTGACCAAGCCGACGGCGGCGATGATGGCGGCGATTGCCGAGGCCGAGGTCGGCGACGCGGGCCGCGGCGACGATCCGACGGTGAACCGACTCGAGGCGGTGGCGGCGAAGCTGACCGGCAAGGAGGACGCCCTGTTCGTTCCCAGCGGCACCATGGGCAATCTGGTTGCCGTGCTGAGCCACGTGACTCCGGGCGCCGAGATCATCGTCGAGACCGGGGCGCATATCTACAATTCCGAACTCGCGTCCTTCGCCGCGGTAGCCGGGGCGATGGCCCGGCCGCTGGTCGGCGACGACGGAATCCTCGATCCGATCAAGGTGAAGGCGGCGATCAAACGGGCCGGCACGGGCAACATCGCGCCGACCGGCCTGCTCTGTCTGGAGAACAGCCACAATTCGGCGGGCGGCACCGTCACGCCGCTGGACCGCATGGCGGCGCTTCACGCCGTCGCCAAGGAAGCGGGCATCCCCGTGCACCTGGATGGCGCCCGGCTGTTCAACGCCGTGGCCTTTCTCGATTGCTCGGCCGCTGACGTATGCCGACACGCCGACTCGGTGATGTTCTGCGTCTCCAAGGGGTTGAGCGCGCCGGTCGGCTCGCTGGTGGCGGGGGACGCCGCCTTCATCGCCAAGGCGCGCAGCAAGGCGCGGATGGTCGGCGGCAGCATGCGGCAGGCGGGTGTGATCGCGGCGGCGGCGCTGGTGGCCCTGGAGGATCCCCTGCCGGGCTTGCGCCGGGATCATCGCCTGGCCCAGCGGTTGGCCGAGGGCCTGGCCGCCATCGATCCGAACCTCGTGCGCCTGGAAACCGTCCAGACCAACATCGTCAACTGCACCCTGGATCGTTTCCCGGCCTGCGTGCCGACCTTCGTGGCGGTGCTGAAGGCGCGGGGCATCCTCGTCAACCAGAAGGGCGCCACGGCCCGCTTCGTTCTCCACCGTCACCTCGACGAGACGGCGATCGAGGCGTGCCTCGCCACGGCCGAAGCCACGATCAAGTCATCCGGTCGATCCGCCTGACATCCGCCTTTGGGGGATGGAGGGCGGTCGCCCGCGCGAAAATTTCGACGTAATCCGGGAAGGAAAGAAGAGGTTTGAAATGGGCTTTGTGAAGCAGGATCCGATTTTCTATGCCGGCAACGAGCTGCATCGCATCAAGCAGGAGAAGATCCAGGCGGCCATGGAGAGAGCCGGCTACGACGCGGTGATGCTGTTCAAGGCCGAGGCCGTCCGCTACGTCACCGACTTCTACGTCAAGGGCTTCCGCCCCTTCATGGAGCCGGAATACGTGGTGATGGTGCCACGCGGCAAGCCGCCGGTGGTCGGCCACGCCTCGGGCAGCGACAAGCTGCGCATCCGCTTCAAGTCGGATATCGAGGACGTGCGCAAGCTGCCCCACGTCTTCGAATGGTCGAAGGTGATCTCCGGGATGATCACCGACTACGGCCTGCAGAACGCCCGCATCGGCACCGACCTTCCGCCGTTCATGGTGTACGAGGACCTGAAGACGTCGTTCCCCGGGATCACCTGGGAAAACGCCGGCCCGCTGTGGGTCGAGGTGACGGCGATCAAGCACCCGCTGGAAATCGAGCTGATCCGCAACAGCATCCGCGTCGCCGACCTGGGGGTGCGCGCGGCGATCGCGGCCGTCCGGCCGGGCGTCCGGGAATACGAGGTGGCGGCCGAGGCCGAGTACGTCATGCGCAAGAACGGCTCGGAGATGACGCCGTTCATCACCAACGTGGCTTCCGGCTACAACGCCTCGATGTTCGAGCGTCTGGCGACCGAGAAGGTTATCGAGAAGGGCGAGATGGTGATTCTCGACATCGGCTCGGTGGTCAAGGGCTATACCGGCGACCTGGGGCGCACGGTGATCTGCGGCGAGCCGACGCCGGTTCAGAAGGAGATCTATCGGGTCAACCGCGACTCGATCCGCGAGGCGGTCAAGATGATGAAGCCCGGGGTGACCTGCCACGAGGTCGATCGGCGGGCCCGCGAGGTCATCGAGGACGCCGGCTGGGGCAAGTACCAGCACGCCGGCAACACCGGCCACCAGCTCGGCTACGGCCTGCACGGCGACCCCGAGATCCATCGCAACATCAACGTTCCGCTGGTCGAGAACATGGTGATTTGCCTGGAGCCGAGGATCATCCTCGACGACCAGCCCGAGGTCGGCGGCTCGCATATCGAGGACGCCGTCGTCGTCACCAAGAACGGGGCGGAGTATCTGAACGACACCCCCTACGACGAAAAGCTGCTTGGATAGGAGCGGGAAAGAACAAGTGATCAAACAAGGGCGAGGGATCTCAGTCATCACCCCGCCCAAGGAGGGAGCGACCACAATGCTCTCCGCGCCGACGAACTGAAGACGGTACGTGTACGGGAAAAAAGCCAACGACACATCGGCTACGGAAACAGAGAGTCTGAAGGAGAGAGAGAATGGTTAATCGAATACTGGGACGAGTGGGCGTGGCCTTGGCGGTCGCGGCCGGGATTGGTCTTTTTTCCCTTGGAGGCCAAGCCGCGGCGGCTGACAACTGGCCGGATCGGCCCGTGCAGGTCATCGTCAGCTACGGCGCGGGCGGCGCGTCGGATCGGCAGGCCCGTTTGTTGGCTGCGCCGCTCGAGAAGGCGCTCGGCGTGCCGGTCGTCGTTCAGAACATGCCGGGTGCGGGGGGGCAGGTCGCTGCGGTGTCGCTTCTTCGCGCCCCGGCGGACGGCTATACCGTCCTCGCCACCAACGAGCCCGACCTCAGCATGACGGCGGCGCTGAAGTCGTCTCCCTATAAGTACGAGGATCTCGACATCATCATGGTCGATGTCTTCGATCCCCGGATTCTGCTGGTCACCAAGGATTCGCCGATCAAGACCTTCGCCGATTTCGTCAACATGGCCAAGGCGGAACCCGGCAAGCTGTCGATCAGCGTCGCCCAGGGGGCCGCCCAGGAGCTGTTCGCCAAATGGCTGGTCTCATCCCTCGGCCTGAAAGTGCGGATCGTCGGCTTCAAGGGCGGCGGAGAGGCGGCCACGGCGATGCTGGGCGGCCATGTCACGGCCACCCTCGGTGACGACTTCGCGCGTCTCAACATCCGCGACCTTTCCCGGACCCTGCTTCTCGGTTCGCCGAAGGCCAGCCCGCGTTGGCCCGAAGCCGAACTGCTGGCCGACGCCTTGAAGCCTTACGGCGTGACGCCGCCGACGCCCCGCTTCCTGACCCGCTACGGCGTCTATGTCGTGTCCGCCGCCTTTCGCAAGGCCCATCCCGATCGCTACCTGAAGCTGCAGAAGGCGATCGCGACGGCCATGTCCTCGAAGGATTTCAAGGATCAGCTCGCGAAGCAGGGATTCTCCGATCTCGCCTTGGCGGAACCGGGGGATGGCCACAAGGAAGCCTTCGCCAAGACTCTGACGGTGATCAAGGAACTGGCAAAATAGACAGAGGATAGCGTGGCGTCGGAGCCATCCGACGCCACATCCCTTTTGGTCGGTGAAACGGAGAGGTGTTTCCATGCGTACCGGTCAAAGGATGGATTTCGGCAAGCTGGCGGGGGAACTGATCGTCCCCGCGGTGATGCTGATCGGCGTCGCGGTCTACTGGTCGGACGCAGCCCATCTGTCGTTTTTCGCCAAGGCCTTCCCGCTCGCCCTGACGGCGGTCCTCGTTTTCTGTCTTGGCGGGATCGTGATTCAGGCCATCCGGAGTTGCCGGACGTCCGACGAGACGGATGCCGCTGGGGAGGTCCGTGACGGCGGGGATGTCGCCACCTTGTCGCTCAAGGCGACCCTTCAGAAGGCCATGATCGTTGTCCTCCCGGCCGTTCTCATCTTCTTCTGGGACGGAATCGGCGGGCTGCTGACCCTGTGGATCTACGCCCTCGTCATTCTGTTCATGCTGGGGGAGCGCCGGTGGATCATCCTGCTTCTGTTTCCCGCCGGAACGGCCTTGGCGGCCTACTTCCTGTTTCACGATCTGCTTTACGTACGCATTCCCGACGGCCTGTTGTCGATCGGTTTCTAGCAGGCGCCCTGAGGGGCGCTGACGGCAAGGGGTTGTCTGCGTGACAGGCTAATTCTGACCGAGGCTTCGAAAGGATACGCTTTTGGATCTCCTGAATAACATCCAGGCGGGATTGTCCCAGGCCCTCGGGCTCCAACCCATCTTCCTGATGGTAGCGGGAACCGTGCTGGGCATGATCGTCGGCGCGACGCCGGGGCTTTCGTCCGGCATGGCGGTGGCCGTGCTCCTGCCCGTGACATTCGGCATGTCGCCGCTGAACGGCCTGATCTTCCTGACGTCCGTCTATGTGGCGGTGACCTACGGCGGCTCGGTGACCGCCATCCTGCTGAACACGCCGGGCGCCCCCGAAAACGCCGCGACCTGTCTGGACGGCTATCCCCTCACCCAGCAGGGACGCTCGGCAGAGGCCATGGGCACGGCCATTTCCTCGTCGGCCGTCGGCGGCATCCTCTCGTATGTCATCATGCTGGTCGGCATCGGCGCGGTGGCATCGATCGCGCTTAAGTTTGGGCCTTCTGAGATCTTCCTGATCGCCATCGCCGGGGTCGCCATCCTCGGCGCAGTGGGCAACGGCTCGCCGCTGAAGATCCTGGCGTCCGGGACCTTCGGCCTGCTGGTCGGCACCATCGGGATCGTTCCCACCGGCGAGTGGCGGGCAACCTTCGGCGATCCGTTCCTGGCCGAGGGCGTGCAGGTGGTGCCCGTCCTCATCGGCGTATTCGTTGTTTCCGAGCTGATGCAGATGGCGGGGCGCGACTATATCGTCGACGCCCAGGTCAAGGGCCAGCAAAGCCTGACCAACATCCTGCGGGCCTTCACCGCTCCGGTTCGCCATCTGGCGACCGTCCTGCGGTCTTCCGCGGTGGGCATGGGGATCGGGCTGATTCCGGCGGCCGGCGCCACGCTGGCGGCCTTCGCCTCGTACAGCCTGACGCGCCGCCTGTCCAAGGATCCGGACTCCTTCGGCAAGGGCAACGTCAGCGGCATCGTGGCGGCGGAAAGCGGGAACAACGCCTGCTCGGGCGGGGCGCTGATGACGACGCTGGTACTCGGCGTGCCCGGCAGCGTGGCGACCGCCGTCCTGCTGGGGGCGCTGACCATGCACGGGCTGCAGGCCGGGCCGCAGCTCGTCTACCAGCAGATTCCCCTGGTCTACGGCCTGATCATGGCGGCCATCATTTCCCAGATCTTCATGGTGACTATCGCTATCGGGGTGGGCTACGGCCTGTCGGGGGCGCTGTCGGTTCCGACGCGGATTCTCATCCCGTTGCTCATGCTCTTCTCGCTCCTCGGGGCCTTCGCCCTCAGGAACGCCGTGTTCGACGTGAACCTCATGCTGCTGTTCGGGGCGTTCGGCTATGTGATGAAGAGCCACGGCTACTCGCCGGCGGCGGTGGTCATGGGGGTGATTCTCGCCTCCATCGCGGACAACGAGATGATCCGCATGTTCCAACTGTTCGGTGGCGACTGGTATCTGGAATTCTTCATGCGGCCGATCTCGCTGGGCATTCTGGTGCTGCTGGTCGGCGGGCTGACCCATCGCCTGTGGTATCGGCGGGGCCAGCCCTCGCGGTTCGATATGGTGGACGAATAGGGGGGCGCCGTACCGTGCGGGAACAAGGAAGGGGAGACGTCACCGAGGACGATGAGATAGGATAAGCCAATTCCCTGTGGGAGAGATCGCCCCTTCCGGATCGGCAAGGGACGGCGCCGAAGGAGCAACCGCCCCGGAAACTCTCAGGCAAAAGGACCGCAGGGGATCGATATCTGGAAAGAAGAGGGCAGGGCCAACGGGGCCGGTCCTCTCACCGACGGGGTAACCCGAGGCCGTGGGTGGTTTCGGGGATTCTCTCAGGTTCAGCGACAGATGGGGCAAAGCCGTCTCCCTGGAAAAAGGGGGACTTTTGCGCCGTCCATTGCCGAGGGACCTGATGAGCCATCACATCGTCTTCCTGGACCGCCGGACCGTTGCCCCGGAGATCGAGATCCGTCGCCCGTCTTTCGACCACACCTGGCAGGAGCATGGCCAGACGGCGCCGGACGCGGTCGTCGAGCGGGCCCGCGACGCCACCATCGTCATCAACAACAAGGTTCCGCTTCGGGCCGAGACGCTGGGCAAGCTGCCGCGGCTGCGGATGATCGCCGTGGCGGCCACGGGGACCGACTGCATCGACAAGGCGTGGTGCGCCGAGCACGGCATCGTCGTTTCCAATATCCGCAACTATGCGATCTCGACCGTGCCGGAACACACCTTCGCGCTGATCCTCGCCCTGAAGCGCGGCCTGATCGGCTACCGCCAGGACGTCGTCGTCGGCGAATGGCAGCGTTCGGGCCAGTTCTGCTTCTTCACCCAGCCGATTTCCGAGCTGCGCGGCGGCATCCTGGGCATCATCGGCGAGGGATCGATCGGCCAGTCCGTGGCCGAGGTCAGCAAGGCGTTCGGCATGAAGCCGCTGTTCGCCGCCCACAAGGGTGTGTCCGGTCTGGGGCCGCTCTACACGCCGTTCGACGAAGTGATCGAGACGGCCGACGTCATCACGCTCCATTGTCCGCTGTTGCCGCAGACCGCGAACACCATCGCCATGCCCGAGTTCCGGCGCATGAAGAAGACGGCCATCGTCATCAACACGGCGCGCGGCGGCCTGATCAACGAGGCCGACTTGGCGGTGGCCCTGCGCGACGGCCTGATCGCCGGTGCCGGCTTCGACGTGGTGACGCCGCCGGAGCCGCCGGCCGACGACAACCCGCTGCTGGGGCTGCTGGATCTGCCCAACTTCATCCTCACCCCGCATGTCGCCTGGGCCAGCCGCGAAGCGCAGCAGGTCCTGGCCGATCAGCTCATCGACAACATCGAGGCGTTCGTCGCCGGCGATCCCCGGAACGTCGTCAGCGGCGCCTTCTGACAAGAAAACCGAGCGAGGAAACCATGACCATCTCTCTGGCTTCGGCAGTGTCCCGGTTGGGAACGGAAACCGCCTTCGACGTCCTCGCCAAGGCGAAGGCGATGGAGCAGGCGGGCCGCGACATCATTAACCTGGGGATCGGGCAGCCCGATTTCCCCACCCCTGACAACATCGTGCAGGCCGCCGTCAAGGCCCTGCTCGCCGGGCATCACGGCTATACGCCGGCCAACGGTATTCTGGCGCTGCGCGAGGCCGTGGCCGAGGATATCGGCAAGCGCCGCCGCTGCACGGTGTCGCCCGACGCCATCCTGATCATGCCGGGCGGCAAGCCGACCATGTTCTTTGCCTGCCTGTTGTTCGGCGAACCGGGCGTCGAGATCATGTATCCCAACCCCGGGTTCCCGATCTACGAGTCGGCCATTCGCTTTTCGGGCGCGACGCCGGTGCCGATCCCTCTCCACGAGGAAACCGGCTTCTCCTTCTCGGCCGAGGAGGTACTCGCCAAGATCACGCCGGCCACCCGCCTGATCATCGTCAACAGTCCGGCCAACCCGACCGGCGGCGTGGTGCCGCGCCGCGAGATCGAGATCCTGGTGACCGGTCTGGAGCGGCATCCCCACGTGGCCGTGCTGAGCGACGAAATCTACAGCCGCATCCTCTATGACGGCGTGGAGCCGGTCAGCTTCCTGGAATTTGACTCGATCCGCGAGCGGCTGATCGTGCTGGATGGCTGGTCGAAGACCTATGCCATGACCGGCTGGCGTCTCGGCTACAGCGTCTGGCCGAAGGCGATCATCGACAAGGCCAACCGTCTTTCCATCAACGACCATTCCTGCGTCAATCACGCGACGCAATGGGCTGGCATCGAGGCCCTAACGGGACCGCAGGGGGCGGTCGACACCATGGTCGCGGCGTTCGACGAGCGCCGCCGGGTGATCGTCGACGAGCTGAATTCCTTGCCGGGATTCCGTTGCGTCAATCCGGGCGGCGCCTTCTACGCCTTCCCCAACATCACCGAGACCGGGCTCTCCTCGCGCCAGATGCAAGACAGGCTGTTGGAGGAATGCGGCGTCGCCGTCGTCTCGGGGACCAGTTTCGGGGCCTTCGGCGAAGGGTTCGTGCGGTTTTCCTACGCCAGCAGCGTCGACAGCATCCGCGAGGCCATCGCCCGCATCCGGGCGTGGCTTCCGACGGCGGTTTGACGCTCTCGACCGAGAACTCCCCTAAACAAAAAACCTCCCTCTCCCTGCGGGGCCGCAAGGCTCCGCCATTTTTTTGATCAGGAGACGCCGCATGGATCTGCTCGTCACCGTCCAATACCTCGACTGGCTCGGCAGCGCCGCCTTCGCCGTCTCCGGGGCTATCGCCGCGGCGCGCCGGCGTTTCGACGTGATGGGCTTCGTCGTCGTCGGGGCGATTACCGGGATCGGCGGCGGGACCCTACGGGATCTCCTCATCGGGCGGTTGCCGGTCGCCTGGATGGTTCATCCGTCGAGTCTCTACGTATCGCTGGTCTGTCCGTTCGCGGTGTTCGTCCTGCTCAGGATGCGGGGCCACGCGATCGAGACAGTCCCCGGTCTGCGCTGGGCGGATGCCGTCGGCCTCGCCGTCTTTTCCGTGCTCGGCTGCTCGGCTGCCCTGGAGCGGGGAATCGATCCCTTCATCGCCGCCATCATGGGGGCCCTGACGGCGGCCGGCGGCGGCGTCATCCGAGATCTTCTCTGCGGGACGGTTCCCATCGTGTTCAGGCGGGAGGTCTACATCCTCGCCGCCCTGACCGGAGGTGGACTCTATGCGATGCTGCGAAATCTGGGGCTCGCCGATCCGCTGGCGGTCCCGTGCGCCCTGGCCGTCGGCTTCGTGCTTCGCGCCATCGCCATGGTGAAGGGGTGGTCCGTTCCTGGTTGGCGCGAGAGAAACCGGTAGCCGGAAAAGTCCGGCGAACGTGGGATTTCGAGGCGGATGGCGGGGGCGTGCCGAGACGTGCGCCACGGGAGAGCGGGAAATATTCTCGGAAAGGTTATTGATGATAACATTATATTGTGATATCAATAATACAATAACAAGCCAATTTTAGTCCTCTGCTCGCGTTCGGCCGGCCCGTCATGGGATTGCCCAGAAGCAAGGGGTGGCCGGGCGAGAGGGCCTTTACAGGGGGCCGGGAGATCCTCATGCCGGAAAAGAAAGTCAAGCGCATGGCGCTGGCCGAGGCGGCCAGCATGATCCGGGACGGCGATCGGGTCGCCGTCGCGGGGTCTTTGATTCGTCGCCATCCCATGGCCCTGATCCACGAGATGATCAGGCAGCGAAAGAGGGGCCTCACCCTGTTCGGCTGGAACAATGGCATCGATTTCGACATGCTAATCGGCGCGGGCTGCGTGAAGGAGGCCCATTCCGCCTACGTCGGCCTTTCGAATGTCGGCCTTGCCAAGAATTTCCGCCGCGCCGTCGAGCAGCGCGAGATCCGCTACGTGGACCACAGCGAAACCTGCGCCATCGACCGCTTCCGCGCAGCTGCCACGGGCGCTCCCTACGCCCTGTCGAAGACCCCCCTCCATACCGGGCTGCAAGAGAACCCCGAATATCAAAAGGAAGTGACCGATCCCTTCACGGGCGAAACCTGGATCGCGCTCGAGCCCTTCCACGCGGACGTTGCCATCATGCACGCCCACCGAGCCGACCCGTATGGCAACGTGCAGCTCGATCCCATCCGCATGATGGACAACGAGACCGACATGCTGATCTGCAAGGCCGCGAACAAGGTCATTGTCACGGTGGAGGAGTTCGTGGACGAGGAAGAGATTATTCGCACCAACCAGCAGACCGTGTTGACCAAGCTCTTCGTCGACGCGGTGGTGCTGGCCCCCTACGGCGCGCATCCCAATTCCTGCGACCTGCGGTACGTCTTCGATATCGCCCATGCGCGCGAATACCAGGCGAAGAGCGCCACGGCGGTCGGCTTCCGAGTTTACCTCGATGAATACGTCTACGGCTGCAAGGAGTGGGACGAATACCTCGCCAAGATAGGAAGGAAGCATCTGGAGTCCATCACTCGCATGGACATAGCTGGGGCCTGAGGGCATCGGGCCGACTCCACACCCAATCGCAGCGAGGATGAGATGCAGTACACCTTGGAAGAACTCTTGGCCGTGGAAGTTTCCCGCCACATCAACGACGATGAAATGGGCTTCGTGGGGGTGGGCACGGGCGGCGCGGCCTTTATCCGTGCCGTGGGTATCCCGGCGGTCGCCTCACGCCTGGCGCAACTTCGGCACGCCCCCAACTACACCATCATGTTTGGGCCCATCCTCGACCCCGTATTGGATGCGGACTGCATCCCGGAAACCAACTTCGAACCAGACCTGATCCGTTGGCCCTGCCGCAGCCAGATCACCGTGGAGGAGGCCCTGTGCATCTTCAAGCGCGGCAAGATGGGCATCGGCTTCGTCTCGGGGGCGCAGGTCGACCAGTGGGGCAATTTCAACATCGTGTGCATCGGCGACTACGCGCACCCGAAAGTGCGCCTGCCCGGCCCCCTGGCCCAGCCCGACCACGCGGCCCATGCCAAGCGCGTCTTCGCCGTCCAGAAGCACGACCGCCGTACCTTCGTGGAACAGGTGGACTACGTGTCCGCCGCCGGCAACAAGGACCGTTCCGGTCTTCCCGGCGGAGGGCCGGCCTGGATTTTCACGGAACTGGCCGTCATGGACTTCGACCCCCGGACCGGCCGTATGCGCCTGAGTAGCGTGCATCCCGGCAAGACCGTGGAGCAGGTGATCGAGCGCACGGGCTTCGCCCTGGAAATACCGGCCGAGGTGCCGCTCACCGAACCGCCATCGGCGGAGGATCTGGACCTCATCCGCACGCGCATCGATCCGTCGCGCAAATGGCTGAACGCGCAAATCACCCAGGAACCGGCAACCCTGGAAGCCGACTGAAACCACGGAAACAAGACATTCCGACAGGGAGAAAAGCATGGCAGGACCCCTCAAGGGCATCACCGTACTGGACATGTCCCGTTTCATCGCGGGGCCTTACTGCTGCATGCTTCTGGGTGACATGGGCGCGGATGTCATCAAGGTCGAGAACCGCAAGGGCGGCGACCCCTCGCGCGGCATGCTTCCGTTTGCCGGAAAAGGCAAGGAAACGGTCAGCCTGTACTTCACCCAGTACAACAAGAACAAGCGCGGGCTCTCCCTTGATTTCTACAATCCGGAATGCATCAACATTCTGAAGAAGCTCATCGCCAAGGCCGACGTGCTGGTTGAGAACTTCCGGCCCGGCGTCCTCGAGAAGATGGGTCTTGGCCAGGCGGAGCTTGAGCGCATCAACCCCGGCCTAGTGCGGACCTCCATTTCCGGCTTCGGCCAGGACGGCCCCTACCGCGATCGCGCGGCCTTCGATTGTATCGGCCAGGCCATGGGCGGCCTCATGGGGGTGACGGGCGAGGCGGGCGGACAGCCCCTGCTGGCCGGAACCTGGGTCGCCGACTTCACCACCGGCATCTACTCGGCTTTCGGCACGGTCTGCGCGCTCATGCACAAGAAAGCCACGGGCCAGGGCCAAATGCTGGACATCTCGCTGATCGAAAGCGTGCTTTCGCTTCTGGCGACGGCCGTGCCCCTCTACGTGGAAACCGGCCAGATCCAGCCCCGACGCGGCAACCGCGACAATGTCACGGGCCCGGCCAACGCCTTCCGCTGCAAGGACGGCATGATCTACCTGCACGCGGGCACCGACCCGCTGTTCAAGCGCCTGACCCAGCTCATGGGGCGGCCCGAGCTGAACGAGGACCCGCGCTACGACACGGCCAACAAGCGCATGGGCTGCATCCTGGAGGTCGAGAAGTACGTTCAGGACTGGATCGGCAACCTCACCGTCGACGAGGCAGACGCCAAGCTGGCCGGGGCAGGCATTCCGGTCGCCAAGATCGCCGACGTAGCCGACCTGCTCGCCAACCCGCAGCTGAAGCACCGAGAGGCGATCCTCTATCGCGAGTACCCCGGGGTGGGCGAAATCTCCCTGCCCGGGATCACGGTGAAGATGTCCAAGACGCCGGGCAGTCTTGAAAAGATGCCGCCCACGCTGGGCGAGCATAGCGGGGAGATCCTCTCCTCCTTTCTCGGCATGAGCCGGGAGGAGATCACCGACCTGGCCGCCAGAAACCTGATCTAGGAGGATGCGCCATGCTCGATAAAATCAGGGCCCTCATGGACAATTGGCTGCCCAACATCGCGGCCATTCTCTTCCTCGTGGCCGTCTTCTCCACCTTCATCGGCGTGATTGACCGCACCTTCGGCCTCAACTTGAAGACAGTTTGGGCGGAGGAGATGACCCGTTTCGCCATGATCTGGGGCACGCTGCTGCTGATCGGCATCGGTCTACGGAAGGGCACGCAGACGCAGCTTACGCTGTTGTCGGAATGCCTTTCCCCGAAGGGACGGCAGGTGGCGCACCTTTTCGTCATGGTCATGGTCTGCCTGATGTTCGGCCTGCTCTTCATCTTCGGCCTGCGCTCGGCCTTCACCAACAGCGGTCAGATGTCGGCGGTCATGCAGATCAGCATGTTCTGGCCGTACATGGCCGTTCCGGTTTGCGCCTTCTTCGTGCTGTTCGAATGCCTGACCAGCATGTGGGAAACCGTGCGGATCATGCGGCCCAAGGCGCGTCCATCAGGGGACGCGGCGTAACACAGCAGGCCATCTACAAAACATAAGGGTGGGCTACCCATGGCGGACTCCCTCACCATCTTTGCAATCCTCATCGCCCTCATTTTCCTCGGCATTCCCGTGGCTGTGAGCATCGGCTTGGCGAGCCTGGCGACCATCTACATTTTCGACCTGGGTGTGCCGCTGACCCTGCTGCCTTCGCAGACCTTCTCCGGCGTGGATTCCTTTCCGCTCATGGCCATTCCCTTCTTCATCTTTGCCGGCGAGATCATGAACAAGGCGGGGATAACCCGGCGGATCCTCGACTTGGCCGATGCCATCGTTGGCTCGCTGAAGGGCGGCCTGACCTACGTGAACGTGGTCGCGGCCATGATGATGGCGAGCATTTCCGGTTCGGGCACGGCCTGTGCGGCGGCCCTCGGCGTGAGCCTCATCCCGGACATGGCGAGCCGGGGGTACAGCAAGGAATACGCGGTTTCCCTGACCTCCTGTGCCAACGTGGTGGGGCCCATCATCCCCCCAAGCACGCTGTTAATTCTGTTCGGCTACTACACCAACACATCGGTGGCCGAACTCTTCATGGGCGGTGTGTTGCCCGGCTTTCTCATTGGCATCGCGCTCATGATTGTGGGTACCGTCATCTGCCGCAAGAAGGGCTTCCGCCAGGAAAAGGCGCCGTTCTCCGGCGAAAAGCTCAAGCGCGCCGTGATCCGGGGCTGGGCGGCCTTGCTCATTCCGGCGGCCATCTTCCTTTCCATCATCATGGGCTGGACCACGGCATCGGAGGCGGGCGCCATCGTCTGCGTGCTTTCGCTCATCCTGGGCGCCTGCTACAGCACCATCACTAAGTTCTCGGACATCATGGAGGTCGCGCGCGGGGCGGCCAACTCCACCTGCACCATTTTCGCCCTGCTGGCCCTTTCCGGGATTTTCGCCAACGTCTTGGTGCGCGCGCACTTCCAGGAAGTGGTGGCGGACATCCTCTTCTCGCTGGGCGGCTCGCCAACGGTCACCCTGCTCGTCATCGTCGCCTTCATCTTCGTGCTCGGCATGGTCGTGGACGTCACGCCCATGGTGATCATGTTCGCGGCGACTTTCACCGCCATCGCCAGCGACATCGGTGTCGACAAGGTGCACTTCGGCGTCGTCTTCACCCTGATCTGCATGATCGGGGCCGTCACGCCACCCGTCGGGGGCATACTCTTCGTGACGACCACCATCGGCAAGGTCCCCATGACGAGGCTCGTGCCCACCCTCACGCCCCTCGTCCTGACCCTCTTTGCCGTGGCCAGTGCGCTCGTTTTCTTCCCGTCCATCGTAACGGCACTGCCTAATCTCCTCTTTTAACAACAATCTCGCAGGATTCAGGAGGACTTCATGAAAAAAATGCTGCGTTTTTCCCGGCTTTTCCTTGGTGCCATGGCGCTGTGCGGTCTTCTCGGTTCGGTTCTGACGGCCCAGGCGGCGGAATACGACAAGGTCAAGATCAGAATGGGCAACATCTACAACAAGGGCACCACGCAAGGTCTCGCGCTGGAGTTCATCAAGAAGGCGATCGAGAAGGAGAGCGACGGCCGAGTTCGCGGCGACATCTTCCACGGGGGCTCGCTGGGCAGCGAAAAGGACCATATCCAGGCCCAGAAGGAAGGCTCGCTGGAGCTCCTGTTTTCGGGCACCGCCGGCATCGGCCTCTATGTTCCGGCCACGGCCGTGTTCGAGGCTTGGTATGCCTTCAAGTCCATCGACCAGATGAACGACGCCGTGGAGTCCCTCGAGGATGAGCTGGACAAGGCCTTCCAGGCGCAGGGCTTCAAGATGCTGGGTGCCTTCTACGACGGTCCGCGCCAGATCCTTTCCAACAAGCCGATCTCCAATATCGACGACCTCAAGGGCCTCAAGTTGCGCGCCCCGGGTGCCCCCATCTACGTGAACAGCATTACCGCGCTGGGCGCGCAGGCTATCTCCATGCCGCTGGGCGACGTCTACACTTCGCTGCAGACCGGCGCGGTGGACAGCATGGAAGGCACCATCGACCTCATTTCGCAGCAGAAGTTCTTCGAGCAGGCGAAGTTCGTCGTGGTGGACTCCCACGTCTTCCAGCCCCTGTTCATCACCTACAACCTCGCCGCCTGGAACAAGCTGAACAAGGATACCCAGGCCCTCATCCTGAAGGCGGTCAAGGAGGCGTCGGCGTACCAGCGCAAGCTGCACGCGGAAAACCTCGGAAAGGAAACCGAGAACATCAAGAAGGCGGGCTTGAAGTTTATCGAAATCACCGACCGCGAGAAGTGGATCGAGGCGGTCACCCAGGTGTCCAAGGACTATGCGGACCGTTACGGCGATCTCGGCCGGAAGATCCACGAAACCGTCGTGTCCTTCCGGAAGAAATGACCACGGCCTCCCGCCGGCCCCGCTCGAAGCGCGAGGCCGGCGAGAGAGCCACAAACTCTGCCGCGTTGCCATCGAACGGAACGCGACATCGTTGAGGAGAGAAGTGCATGAACATGACAGCAGCCCAGGTTGCGGTGAAGATTTTGGAAGAACAGGGCACGAAGGTCATCTTCGGGATACCCGGTGGCCAGACGCTGTTCTTTAACAACGCCCTGAACGAATCCTCCATTCGCTTCGTCGCCACCCGCCACGAGGGGGGGGCTGGCCACGCGGCCGATGGCTGGGGACGGTTGACCGGCAAGCCGGGCGTGTGCCTGGCGACGACCGGCCCCGGTGCCACCAATATGGTGACCCCGCTCGGGGGCGCGCTGCGCGACTCAACGCCCGTCATCGCCATGCTCTTCCAGAACAAGCTGCCCGACGTGGGACGCGGCGACGCGCAGGACGCCAACCACGAGGCCATCTTCTCCAGCCTGGTCAAGGCGTTCATTCCCGTGCGCCATGTGGGCGCCCTGCCGTGGGCCATGCGCGAGGCTTACCGCATCGCCATGAGTGGCCGGCCCGGCCCGGTGGTGCTGGACTTCTACCGCGACGTGATCGAGAGCCTGAGCATCAACTGTCCTTATGAGCCCATGGACCCGGCCAGCTACTGCACGACGCCGAACGCCCTGCCGGCCCCCGCGGCGCTGGCGAAGGCCGCGCAGATCCTTTCCGCAGCCAAGCACGTCTGCATTCTTTCGGGCAACGGCGTGAAGATGTCCAAGTCCGGCGACAAGGTGCTGGCGATCGCCGAACGGTTGAGTGCCCCCGTCGTCACCTCCTTCAACGGCATTGGCTCCGTGCCCGTGGATCACGACCTTGTGCTCGGCGCGCGCTCGCGCCACGGCAGCACGCTGACGCGCGCCGCCCTGGAGGAAGCGGACTGCGTCTTCGTACTCGGCTCGAGCCTGAGCGCCGTGGGCACCAACCGCTGGTCTCTCGATCTCAAGAACATCGTGCAGATCGACTTCGACACCAAGAACCTGGGGCGCCAGTACCCGGTTTCCTGCGCGCTGGCCGGCGAGCTGTCGCTGACCCTGGACGCCCTGGCGTCCTTGATCAAGGTGCCGGACGCCGCGCTCAAGAAGGAACGGTCGACCTGGCTGCAGCAGAAAAAGGAGGCCCGCGTCGTCTGGCGCGAAAAGATCTTCTCCGGTCCCTGGAACGACGAGAAGGCTTCGCCAGCCGCACCGGTCGCCGTGATCCGGGCCATCGATGGCCAGGTCGATCCCAACGGAATCATCTGCATCGACGCCGGCAATCCAGGCTGCTGGTCGCACCTGCTGACCGTGAAGAAGGGCATGAGTTACATGAAGCCCGTGAACTACGGGAATATGGGCTTCTCGGTGACGGCGGGCCTGGCGTGCAGCTTGGCGGAGCCGGACCGCGAAGTCGTCAGTATCGTGGGCGATGGTTCCCTCGGCATGAGCCTGGCGGAATTGGAAACCCTGGCCCGCTGCGGTGCGCGCCAGATCGTCGTCGTGCTGAACGATTCGGCCTTCGGCAACATCCGTCAGGAGGAGCGCTACAAGTTCGGCGGCAACGTCGTCTACAGCGGCGTGGACCTGTCGCCCGTGGACTATGCGGGCGTGGCCCGGCTTCTGGGCATGGGCGGCGAAACCGTGACCCGCGCGGCACAGATCCCGGCGGCCTTTGCCAATGCCCGCAAGCACGAGGGGCCGTACCTGATTGACGTCGTTTTCGACGGGAGCTTCACCATCTGGCCCGAGGCCTTCTAGACATTGCGGCATCCGTCCCAGGAGCGCAGCCGCGTTTCCGGGGCCGGATGCGGGCATGGGGCGCTCTCCAGACGGGCAGCGTTCCTGACGGAGAGCGAGGGATCCCGAATATAGCCGATGCGCACCAGCGATGCCCGGCCGGGGAGGCGGAGAGCCTCCTCTTCGATCCACCAAGCAGCGTCCCGTCAGACGGGTGGGACATACGAAGGAGGTGCCGTCATGCAGGAAAGAAGATCCAAATTCAAGTCACTCCATGACGCCGTGGCAGCCATTTCGGACGGCGCCAAGGTTGCCGTCGGCGGCTCGCTGATCCGCAAATGTCCCATGGCCCTAGTGCGCGAGATCGTGCGCCAGAGGAAGCGCGACCTCACCCTCTACGCCTGGTCGGCGGGCATGGATTTTGACATGCTGATCGGCGCCGGATGCGTGAGAGAAGCATGGTCGTCCTACGTCGGCCTTTTCACGGCGGGCATGGCCAAGAACTTCCGCCGGGCCGTCGAGCGGAAGAAGATCCGCTTCGTCGATCTGAGCGAGACCTGCGCCATGGATAAGTTCCGCGCCGGGACCTTCGGCCTGCCCTATGCCATCAGCCGCGTCCCCTTGCACTCCGGCATCCTGAAAAACCCGGAGTTCAAGGAAGTCACCTGCCCGTTCACGGGAGAGAAGCTGGTGGCCATGGAAGCCTTCGCCCCGGATGTGTCCATCATCCACGCGCATCGCGCCGACACGTACGGCAACGTGCAGTTTGACGCCATCCGCATGATGGACAATGAATCGGATATCTTCATTGCCCGCTGCGGCAGCCACACCATCGTCAGCGTGGAGGAGATCGTCCCCGAGGAGGAGATCATCCGCACGCCCACGCAGACCATGTTGCCCAAAGTCTACGTGGACAGCGTTTGCCACGTGTTCCACGGCGCGCACCCCAATTCCTGCGACACGCGCTACGACTTCGACCTGGCGCATGCCGAGTACTATCAGGAATGCGCGTCCACGGAAGAAGGCTTCGCCCGCTATCTGGACGAGTTCGTCTACGGCACCAAGGACGAGGAAGAATATATCGCCAAGCTGGGCGGCCAAGCGGAGATTTCGCGGCGGTTGGACCATCCGAGGAGGAAGACGGCATGAAGACCTATACGCTTGAGGAACTCCTCTCCGTGGAAGTGTCCAGGCGCGTTGTCGACGACGAGATGAACTTCACGGGCATCGGCACGGGCGGCAAGGCCTACATCCGCGCCTGTGGCATCCCTCTGGTGGGGGTGCGCCTAGCCCAGACGAAGCACGCGCCCAATGCCTTGTGCATGATGGGACCAGTGTTAGATCCGGTATTGGATCACGAGACTATTCCCGACTCCAACTGGGAATACGACCTCATCCACTGGCCGTGCCGGAGCCAGATCCCGCTGGAGGACTGCCTGGGCCTGTTCCGCTTGGGTCTCGTCGGCATGGCCTTCGCCTCGGCGGCGCAGGTGGACAAATACGGCAACCTGAACATCACCTGCATCGGCGAGTATGAAAACCCGAAGGTGCGGCTGCCCGGCGTACTGGCCCAGACGGACCTAGCGGCGTTGGCCAAGCGGGTGTGCATCATCGTCAACCACGACAAGCGCATCCTGGTCGAACGCTGCGATTTTGTCTCGGGCGCCTCAGGCCACGAAGACCGTTCGGGTCTGCCCGGCGGCGGCGCGGCGTATGTCATGACCAACCTGTGTATCATGGACTTCAATCCGGAAACGAAGATGATGCGCGTGCACAGCATTCACCCGGGCGTGACCCCCGAGCACATCCGGCAGAACACGGGTTTCGACCTGGAAATTCCACCGAACGTGCCCTTCACGCCCGTGCCTTCGGATGAGGATCTGCGCCTCATCCGCGAGGAAATCGACCCCAAGCGCAATTTCCTCAACGCGGGCATTACGCAGGACCGGGCCACCCTGGAGGATTGAACACTCGGGGGGCTTTTGTCCCCCGATTGCTTTTAGCCGGGAATTTGGTACAGAGGTTGTACTCGACTGGCATAGAGTGTCTTCTTTTTTAGATTTTCAACGGATGCCGCAATGCAGCGCGACCCCTCTTTCCGCCGAATCGACAAGAACAAGCCCATTCCGCTCTATTACCAGATCGCGGATGATATCAAGGCACGCATCGCCAAGGAGGAGCTTAAACCGGGGGACAAGCTGCCCACGGAACAATGGCTGCTCGAGGTCTACAATGTCAGCCGCATCACAATCCGCCGGGCCCTGAGTGAACTGATCGCCGCCGGGATCGTGGACAGGGTGCGGGGCCGGGGGCCGGTTGTCGCCAATCGCAAGTTCAATCGGCGCGTGCTCAACCTGACGGGCCTCCAGGAGGAGCTTTCCAACGCGGGCCTTGTCTCTACGTCGCGTGTTTCGAACATCAGCCGCAAGCCGGGCAAGGCCCTCGATGCCCGCCACCTGGAACTGGAAGACGGCGAGATGGTCCTCTCGTTCTGCCGTATTCGCTACGGCAACGGCCAGCCCATCGCCAGCCAAGTGATCTATCTGCCAGACGCCCTGTGCCCGGGCTTCGATCCCATGCGACTGGAAAATGACTCTCTGTATCGCATCCTGGAAGACGACTACGGCCTGAAGATCGACTACGCCAACCAGACCCTGGGCGTGAAGGTGCCGTCCAAGAAGCAGCTGGCCGCCCTGGAACTGCGGGACGCCACCGGACTCTTGCAGATGGCGCGCACCACCTATCTGGATACCGGCCGGGTGATCGAATTCACCGAGATCTGCTACGTGCCGGGTCGCTACGAGATTTCCATGTGCCTGTACCGCTGACGGGAGCGCATCGTGACCGATACCGTCGGCATCCTTACCGTTGACATCGGGTCGAGTTCGCTGCGGGTTTCGCTCTTCGACGGGGAACTTAACCTAATTGACACCCTTTCGGAGAAATGCGCGACCGAAATCCACCCGGACGTGGAGGCGTACTGGGCCTCCATCGAAGCCATGGCGCGACACCTCGTGGGTACGCACGGAAGCCTCGAAGTCCGCGCGATCGGTGTCAGTGCCCTGGTCGGATGGGTCTTCGTGGACGAGCGCGGCCTGCTCGTCGCGCCGGTCTTTTCCTGGATGGATCAGCGCGAGGTACAACAGCATGCCCTGCTTAAGGCCATGGACGGGGCTGAATTCTCCGATCGTACGGGCCGCCGCCTCAGTGCTGAACAGGGAGGCCTGAAGCTGCGCTACTTGAAGGACGACCTGCCCGGCACCTACGGCTGCACCGCCCGCATGCTGTCCATCAAGGATTACATCAATTTCCGCTTCTGCGGCATCTTCGGCATGGACCACACCACGGCCTGCTATACGGCGCTTTTCAACGTCCATGACCTGTCCTGGGATGAAGCCATCATCCGCGCCCTGGACGTCGACGCGGCCAAGTTGCCGAGACTCTTCGCGGGTGGCGCGGTGTTGGGCACCGTGCTGCCCGAGGTGGCCGGCTCCTTGGGACTGTCGACCGAGACCGTGGTCGTGACCTGCGGGCCGGACGGATCGGTCGCCGTCCTGGGGGCGGGCGGAGTGAAGCCCGGTGATGCCGTCAGCGTCATGGGGACGTCCGACGTCTTTTTCGCGGTTAGCAGCGAACGGGTCCTGGATGCGGATCGCCACTTGGTCACCAATCCGCACGTGCTGTCCGGCCTCTGGCTGATTGGCGGACCGCTGGGCATGGCTGGCGGCGCCCTGGAATGGTACGCCTCGACCCTTCTGGACGGCCGCTACACGCTGGACCAGCTCAATGCCCTGGGGGTTGCCGTGCCGCCGGGGGCGGACGACTTGCTGTTCCTCCCCAGCCTAACTGGCGAACGTACGCCCTTCTGGAATCCGGCCGTCCGCGGCACCGTGGCCGGGCTGACGCGCGACCACGGCCCGGGCCACTTGTTCCGCGCCCTAATGGAGGCCAATAGCTTCGCCATCCGCCGCATCCTCGACGTCCTGGACGGACTGGGCGTGCCTGTGGAGCACATCTCCGCCATCGGTGGCGGCGCTGATAGCGAACTGTGGTTGCGCATCAAGGCCGATGTCTGCGGCGTGCGCGTTGACGTGCCCCAAAGCCTTGAAGCCACCACGCGCGGCTGCGCTTTGCTCGCTTGGCGGGCTTTGAATGGAAAAAAGCCCTTGCCAGAGACGCCCCCATTGCGGCGGAGCCTGGAGGCCGAGCCGGTTGGACACGCGCGTTACGCGCGATCGTACGCGCGCTATCTTCGCCTGATGGCGTTGGCCGAGGCCTTCTACGCTTCCGACTGAAGCGGGAGTGCTTCTGATGTGGATTGCGGCGTCGAAAGTGTTGCGACCAATTGGTCGTTGGCACGCTGGCGCCGAGAGAATACGTCATGGAATTATACAGCAATGAGCGGATTTCACGATCGGATTGCGTGGGTTGATCTCGGGCTTGAGAAGATCGACATACGGCCGCTTGATCGGCGGGACGCCGACGCGTTCATCGGGGGCGCCAACCTGGGGGCGCTGTTTTTGGCGCGTCTGACCGGGGCGGACACCGATCCCCTCGGGGCGGAAAATCCGCTGATCTTCATGACGGGGCCGTTCACCGGGACGGCGGTTCCGTCGGGGTCGCGCCATGCGGTGGTGACGCTGTCGCCGCTGACCGGGATTTACGGCGAGGCCAGTTGCGGCGGCTCGTTCGGCTGGTCCCTCAAGCGGGTCGGTCTGGACGGCTTGGTGATCACCGGACAGGCCGTACGGCCGACGGTGTTGGTGATTGGCGGTCCTAAGGCTATTTCCCTTGAGGACGGTTCACCTCTATGGGGCTGTGACGCCTTCGAAACCGATGAGGCGCTCAAGGCCGGGCACGGCGAGGCCGTCGTTACGGCGGTGATCGGCCAGGCCGGCGAGAACCGGGTGCCGCTGGCTGGGATTGTCCACGGCGGGCGGCACACGCGGATGGCGGGACGTTGCGGCGTTGGTGCGGTGATGGGCTCGAAGCGCCTGAAGGCGATCGTAGTGTCGGCGGCCGGGACGGCGGAAACGCCGGTCGCCGACGCGGACGGCCTGAAGAGCTCGACCAAGGCGGTGAGCCCGGCCATCCGCGAGCGGCTGACCGGCTATTCGAATTTCGGCACTGCCGGCGGGGTTCCGCTGTTCGAGCGGATCGGCAACCTGCCGATCGAGAACTGGCGGGTGGCGCGCGATCCGCAACTGGTGGACAGGATATCCGGGCAGTACATCCGCGAGACCCTTTTCGTCAAGCGGACGGGATGCCGGCGCTGTCCGATCATCTGCGGCGGGATCGTAGAGGTGAAGGAGGGGCCGTTCGCCACCCAGGGGGCGAGTGAGGCGCCGGAGTATGAGACGGTGGGGGGCTTCGGCGGCATCCTTCATATCGACGACGCGGAGGCGATCGCCCGGGCCAACGAGCTGTGCAACCGCTATGGGCTGGACACCATCTCGACGGCGGGTGTCCTCGGCATGGCCGCTGAATGCTTCGAGCAGGGACTGATCGGCCCGGTCGATACCGGCGGGACCGAACTGGGGTTCAAGCGGCCGCACGAGACGTTGGCGATGATCCGCCGCATGGCGCTGGCCGAGGACGATTTCGGCCGCCTGCTGGGGCGGGGCTCGCGGGCCCTGGCGCAGGCCCTCGGCAACGAGGCCGAGAAGTATGCCATCGAGGTGAAGGGCCTCGAGTTCCCCATGCACGATCCACGTTTTAGCTGGGGCCACGCGCTGAGCTATGCCACGGGCAACCGTGGGGCCTGTCACCTGACCACCCTGTCGCACGCCTTTGAACTGCTGTCGGGACTTCCCGAACTGGGGCAGGAGGGTCCCTATGAAGGGCGGGTGCGCGAGGGCAAGGCGCAGCAGGTGGTCCATCTGCAGAACCTGATGAACCTGCAGGACAGCCTGGTGACCTGCAAGTTCACCATGGCCAACAACACGCTGCGGATCTCCCACTTTCTGGAGTGGTACAACCAGATCACCGGGCGCGCCCTGGACGTGACGGCGTTTATGCGGGCAGGAGCGCGCGGCTTCACCCTGAAGCGGCTGATCAACGTGCGGCGAGGAGTCACCGCCCGGGACGACACGCTGCCGCACCGTATGCGCACCCTGCCGCGCGTCGGTGAGAACCTGGATTATTCCGTGCCGCCCATCGACGACTTGCTCAAGGACTACTATGCATTGCGCGACTGGGACTCCGAGGGCCGGCCGTCGCCAACCTCTGTCCGCGAACTCGGCTTGCAGGCGTTCGCCTAGAACAACGGAGAAGGATTGGCAGAGAACTTGGTATGACAAGATATACACTCATAAAGTGTATTTTGTTTATATCGGCAACTATCACCTTGCTTTTCACATAACCTGCTCCGAGGCGGTCCTGCCAATATTTCCGCGGCAATCGAAAAACCCAACACAATCCGTCTCCAGAAGAAAAGCCATATACTGGAAGAGGTCATTCCATGAAGTTGCAGAATCTCAATCTGTTCCGCCAGCAGTGTTACATTGACGGCGCCTGGGTCGACGCCGATTCCGGCGCCACCCTCGAGGTCACCAACCCGGCCGACGGCAAGGTCGTCGGCACGGTGCCGAAGATGGGCGCCGCCGAAACCCGGCGAGCCATCGAGGCGGCCAACGCCGCGTGGCCGGACTGGCGGGCCCGCACCGCCAAGGAACGCTCGCTGCTGTTGCGCCGCTGGTACGAGCTGGTGCTGAAGAACCAGGACGACCTGGCGCTCCTGATGACCACCGAGCAGGGCAAGCCGCTGACGGAAGCCAAGGGCGAGGTGGTCTATGGGGCCTCCTTCATCGAATGG
>NZ_JAOTID010000032.1 GCF_026163695.1 Shumkonia mesophila
CCATTGTCCCGCCAGGCATAGAAATAGCGCTGAACCGTCGAAACCGGCGGAAACCGCTCAGGCAAGGCCCGCCACTGTGGCGGTATCGGCGTCACTTGACCACGACGATCGCGTCATCCGGTGCCAGCGGCTCGTCGCGCAGGACAAGCTGCATGTTGGCGAGGGCTCGACGGGCGACGTTCTCGACATTGTCGAACACGCCACCGCCACCGTGCGGCGTCAGCGTCACTTGGTCGAGGGTGAGCAGAGGGTTGTCCGGCGACGGGGGCTCGTCGTGTAAGACGTCTAATCCCGCCCCCCGCAACTTGCCCGATGAGAGGGCGTCAAACAGCGCCTTTTCGTCGACGAGTTCGCCGCGCGCGGTGTTCACCAGGATCGCGCCGTCCTTCATCTTGGCGATGGTCTCGGCGTTGATCATATTGCTGGTCTCATTGGTCAGAGGCGTGTGCAGACTGACGATGTCACTGCGGGCCAGCAACTCGTCGCGCGAAACGTAGGTGGCCCCCAGGGCGCGTTCGCTGACCGGATGGGCGCGCCTCGGGTCGTAGTAGAGTATCTCGGCCTCAAACCCGCGCAAGCGGTGGGCGACCATTCGTCCGATGTTCCCAAACCCGATCAGGCCGACCGTCTTGCCGTTGATCTGGAAGCAAGAAGACCGCAACTCCGGTTTCATCCATATTCCCTCTCGCATCTTGCGATCGACCAGCGGCAGCCGGCGATAGATCGCCAGCATCAGCAGGATGGCCTGCTCGGCGACCGGACCGGCGTTGGCGCCAAAGGTGATCCCGACCGGGATCCCGGCCTTCTTCGCGGCGACCAGGTCGATCTTGTCGACGCCGATCCCCCACTTCTGGATCAGCTTGACTTTCGGGGCATTGGCAATCATCTCGGCGTCGACCGGGGCGGTGCCGACCAGGAGGAAGTCGGCGTCCGCGGCGAGTTCCATCTGCTCCGCGCGGTCGTAGGACTCTGCGAACCGGAAGTGGAAGCCATCGGGGGCCACCGCCTCGATTTCCGAGCGGACGGCGGGCACGAAAACATCGAGACAGTTTACTTTCCACGTTTGCATGGTTTTCCTCGGTGAGCTAAGGGTTGCGCCGTGAAGCGGCGATCGCTCTCTGCGTTGCCGGCCGGCGCGATACCTCCGCCGTTCCGAACGGTTCGATCACAAACGAAAAATCTCATGTCCTGACGCCCGCGGGATGTCGGTTTCCGCTGTTTCGGATGCCTCCCCATTCGGTTGGACGCCCCCGAGATGGGGCGGGGCGCCGATCGTTCGAGAAGGCGCTCGGTCGACGTTTTCCTGGCGACCGGTAGAATGATAACGGAACCCCGGGATTAACTAAAATGAATATGCTTTTGAGTCATATAGATGAAATCTATGGAGTAATGTGCTATGGAACCGGTGGAGAGACCGCGCAACGTCGGCGCTTCGGCGGTCTCGGCGACAACGGTGCGGCGCCTTCGGATGCCGAACGGACAACGGGAGGGTCGAATGAACCTTCGTCAGCTCGAAGTCTTTCGCGCCATCATGCAGACGGGATCGGTCACCGAGGCGGCACGGATGATGAACGTATCGCAGCCGACCGTCAGCGTGATCCTGAAGCACGCCGAGAGCCAGATCGGCCTGAAGCTGTTCCAGCGCATCGGTAACCGGCTCCACCCGACGCCGGAGGCGGCGGTCCTGTATCCGACCATCGAGAGCATCTTCGCGCGGGTCAACTATCTCGAGGAAGACCTGAGAAAGCTGAAGGACGGCCGCTCGGGCATGTTGCAGATTGCGGCAACTCCATCGCTGACCCGGTCGATCTTGCTTCCCGGTCTGAAGTTTTTCTGCAGGGCGTACCCGTTTGCCCACGTCGTGGTGCGCGGCGGCCCGACGACGGAAACCATCGCGGCCGTCGCCCACCACAGGACCGAGCTGGGCCTCACCTACACCTCGGGCGAGGGCGAACTGGTCGAGGCGGAGGCTTTCCACGAGACCGAAATCTCCTGCATCATGCGAAGCGACCACCCTCTCGCCCGCAATGAGACTGTCGACGTTTCCGATCTCAAGGATTACTGCATCGTTTCGAACGTCTCGGGGACCCCGCTGCGGCGCCGGATCGACGCCGCTCTGCAGGCGGCCGGAATGCCCGCCGAGGTGCGGATCGAGGCCGGCACCCTGGACGTGTACGAAATATGCCGGCTGGGGATCGGCGTCGCCATCATCGAAAAGGCGCCCTACTCGGTTGGGCGCCAACTGGGTCTGGTTTGCCGTCCGCTAACCCCGCGGATCACAGCGCAGTCATATCTATTGTTTCCTGCACAGCGCCCGCGCAGCATCACGGTGCGGCGGTTCGTCAACATCCTCAAGTGCCTTTTCGCCGGCGACCCCATCGACTCGCTGACTTGGCTAGACGGAGATGTTCGCGAGGAGATGGCGGCAGAGCGACGCGGCCTGTAGCCCCGATCGCAATCGCTGGCCATGCACCGCCAGTCGCTGCCCGCGAGGAATTCCGCGGCACGTCCATCTATTGATCTAAGCTATGGATCGCCAAAGACATTTCATTAGACATAATACTCGCCCCCCATCAGACTCGATGCTTGGGAGAGTGTAAGAAACAACGAATCCATAGCGTGGACTGGGTAAGCGAGAAGGACAACGCGGCGACGGTCCGGTGGTCCACGGGACGCCGGACGCGGATGTTGGTCGCAACGATTTCAAGCCCGCAAAGTGACAGGCGGCGATCGGCATTCGCCGCGACGATTTGGGTACTTTTATGAGGCTTCCCGGGTAAGGAGGACACCATGAGACTCTCGAACAAAATGGCCGCTGCGGTGGCCACGGTCCTGGCCCTGTCGATCGGTCAGGCCGGAGCTGTCGACTGGCCGCAAAAGCCGATCACCCTCATCATCGGGTGGGCGCAGGGAGGTGGTGCGGACATCACGTCCCGCGCGGTTTTCCAGCCTCACGTCGAAGACATTCTTGGCCAGAAGATCATCATCAGGAACCAGACCGGGGCCGGCGGCGAAGTGTCGTTCACGACCCTCGCCCACTCGAAGCCAGACGGCTACACCTTTGGATGGACGGTCACGCCCAACCTGTTGTCCTTCCCCATTTCAAGGAAGACCAACTACAAGTTTGAGGACCTCGTCCCGGTCGTCAACGTCAGCTACGATCCGGGCGTCTTCGTGGTGCCGGCGGACAGCCAGTTCAACTCGCTCAAGGACCTTGCCGCCTACGCGAAAGACAACCCTGACAAGGTCACGATCGCCAACGGCGGCACCGGCGGCGACGACTTCATCGCGGTGGAGCTGTTCATGACCGCGTGCAATTGCCAAGTGACCCAGGTCGCCTACGCCGAGGGAACCGGGGCGTCGATTTCGGGTCTGCTTGGCAAGCACGTCATGGTCTCCGCGATCAACGCCACAGAATCAAAGAAGTTCCAGGACGCCGGTCAGGTAAAGGTCCTCGGCGTAATGGCGGACAAGCGCGTCGACATCATTCCCAACGTGCCTACCTTCCGCGAGCAGGGCTTCGACGTCATCAGCGGTTCGTACCGCGGCTTTTCGGCTCCCGCCGGCACGCCGGACGAGATTGTCCAGAAGATGGCGGACGCTGTCGAGGAGACCATGAAGAAGCCGGAGTTCCTGGATCGCGCCAAGAAACTCCAGCTGATCCTCGAATACATCGGTCCCAAAGACTACAAGAAGTTCCTTCTCAAGGTGGAACACGACATGAAGAAGATCTACGCCAAGCATCCTTGGTAAGGTGACTTCTGGATGTCTCTTGTAAGGGAGAAACACCGAGTACAGGAGCCCGTTGGACGCTGACGTCGAACGGGCTCCCGCGCTCAGGTGATCGCATTATGAGAAGTGATTTCGCCGACCTTACCATCGCCATACTCGTCATCGGCTTGGCCGTCCCGGGATGTTATGACGCAGTTGACTTCCGGTCTGGCGCCAAACTGCTTCCTCTGTTGGCCCTGGCGACCCTTATTGGCCTGAACACGATTCTCATCGTCAAAACGATCCTCCAGAAGCACGACGTGAAAAAAATAAACATCCCAATCTTGCGTGTGTCTTCGTTATTGTTGATGTGCTTGACCTACACTTTTCTCATTGAAAAAATCGGTTTTTTCATTTCATCAACCCTGTTCTTCATCGTGATTGTCGGGATTTTTGACCGGAAGCGGCTGGTCCCGTCCATCTTCGCCTCCCTCGGCGTCTCGGCCTTCATCTATCTCGTTTTTTCGCTCGGCTTTAGCATCTACCTGCCGACAGGGGAGCTGTGGGGATGATGGATGCCGGCGATTTCCTCAATAACCTAGCCCTCGGCCTGTTGGCGCTCCTCAACGTCAAAGCCATCGCCCTGATGGTCTTTGGCACCGCGATCGGCATTGCGGTGGGGGCGATCCCGGGCCTTTCGGGGACCATGGCGGTCGCGGTGCTGGTCCCGGTGACCTTCGTTCTGGAGCCGGTGGCCGGACTGGCCATGCTGGCGGGCATCTACAACGGCGCCATCTACGGCGGCGCGATTACCGCGATCTTGATGCGGATTCCGGGAACCCCAGCCGCCGTCGTCACCATCTTCGACGGCTACGAGATGACCCGGCAGGGGAAGTCGGCGGTGGCGCTGGAGGCGGCGATCTCGTCGTCGACGGTGGGCGGGATCATCAGCGTCCTGGTGCTGCTGCTGGTCGCCCCACCGCTCGTCAAGATCGCCCTGATGTTTGGCCCGGCCGAATATTTCTGGGTGGCGATGTTCGGCCTGTCCATCGTCGCCAGCCTGTCATCGAATTCGATGATCAAGGGCCTGATCGCTGGTGCCGGTGGCGTCTTCATCTCGGTGATCGGACTCGACCCCCAGACCGCATTTGCCCGGTTCACTTTCGACGTTCCCGAGTTGCTCAGCGGCTTCGACGTAATCACCGTGATGATCGGCCTTTTCGCGCTGCCGCAAGCGTTCACACTTCTCGGCGCAGCCAGCGGCGGCGACAAGGAGATAGTTAAGCAAAGCACGAAGCGGGCGCCGATGTTCGGGCAGTTCCGCAAGTTCTGGAAGACCTACATTCGCTCGGCCATCGTCGGCACAATCGTTGGAATCATTCCGGCGGCAGGCGGCAACATCGCGTCATTCGTTAGCTACGACTTGGCTAAGCGGCGGTCCAAGAACCCAGAGACCTTTGGCACCGGCGAGGTGGAGGGCGTCATCGCCTCCGAGGGAGCCAACAACGGGATCACCGGCGGCTCGTTCGTGCCGCTGCTGACCCTCGGAATCCCGGGCAGCACAACCACGGCGGCGATCATGGGCGCGTTCATGGTCCACGGGCTCGACCTCGGCCCGCAGCTTTTTACCGACAATCCCGAGGTTGTCTACGCGCTGATCTGGGCGTTGTTTCTCACCAACATCGTGATGTTCCTGATGGGGTATTTTGGCGCCACCGCCTTCATCCGCATCCTCAGGGTTCCCGACAGCTTGATGGCAGCAGGAATCATCGTGTTCTGCGTCATCGGCGCGTTCGTGATGCGCTCGAACATATTCGACATTTACATGCTGTTCGCCTTCGGTGTCCTCGGCTACATCATGGAAAAGATGGCGTTTCCACTCGCGCCCCTCGTCCTCGGTGTGGTTCTGGGGCCGCTGATCGAAACCAATTTGCTGCGCGCACTGACCATTTCGCACGGCAATTTCTTTGCGCTGTTCAATTCCGTCATCTCATGGATCTTCGTCGTCCTGACCCTCTTGTCGTTCTTCGGGGCGCTGAAGCGGTCGGCCATATCGAACATCTGGCAGGATCGCTTCCGCAAGCGCAACGAAGCCTGACTTGGGGACCCGCGATGGCCGGGACAGAGGAAAAGAGGTTATATAAACATGAACGTCCAGAAAGTGCCCTTCCGCGTGCCCGAGAATGCCTGTGATTGCCATATGCACGTGTTCGGTCCGATGGACCGGTATTCACTGGCGCCGATGCGCGCCTACACGCCGCCGCCGGCCACCCACAAAGACTACATCGCCCTGGCCGAACCCCTTGGCCTCAGGCGATTCGTCGTCGTCCAGCCCAGCGCCTACGGCACCGATAATCGATGCCTCCTCGATACCCTCGACGCGTGCCGCAACCAGGCGCGGGGAATTGTAGTCTTCGATCCGTCGACCATCGCCGATCACGATATCGCCGCCATGCACGAGCGCGGGGTCTGCGGAGTCCGCGTCAATCTGGTCAGTTCGAGCACGGCCTTGTCGAGCGGCGTCGTCGCGTCGATCCGTCTGCTAGCCGATCGCATCGCTCCGTTCGGCTGGCATCTTCAGTTTTTCGTTGGGCTGGCGCAGATCGCCGAGATGGCGCCCGAATTGCCAACCATTTCAGTTCCCGTCGTGTTCGACCACATGGGCAACGCCCGGGCCGAACTGGGCACGGACCAGCCGGGATTCGCCACGCTGGTCGACCTGGTGGCGTCGGGGCAGTGCTGGGTCAAGGTGTCGGGGGCGTATCACATTTCGAACGATCCCCAATATACGGACACCGGGCCGATCGCCCGCGCCCTGATTGGTGCCAATGCCGACCGCATCGTCTGGGGTACCGATTGGCCGCACATCGGCAAGACCGCGCGGCGGCTGGAGCGGAACCCCGGCATCGTTCCCTACCGGAAGATTGACGACGCCGGACTTCTTTCGCTGCTGGGCGACTGGACCGACAGCGACGACGTGCGCCGAAAAATCCTCGTCGATAATCCCCGCGCGCTCTACGGCTTTTAATCTAGCGGCGCCGGAGCCGCAGCGAAGACATTCCATCAAGAAACCGGCTCAAAGGAGAAACGAACCATGTCGGAAAGCTTTGCGGATTTCGCCCGGAACCTGACCAAGATGAGGCTCGCCAGCGGAAAGCTTTCGGTGTGTATGTCATTCCGCCAGTTCGAGAACGTCGAAATGGTGAGGGCTGTGAAAGCCTGCGGCTACGATAGCCTTTACGTCGACCTGGAACACGGCCGGGTTTCTCCGCAAGCAGCCGCCCAAATCTGTGCGACGGCTCTCGATGTCGGCGTCGCGCCGCTGGTTCGCGTCCCTAAGATCCAGTCTGACCTCGTCGGCTTCGTGTTGGATGGCGGCGCGATGGGGATCATCTTTCCCCACATCGACACCCCGGAACTCGCCAGGGCCGCGGTCGCAGCCTGCAAGTATCCGCCGAAGGGCCATCGCGGGTTTAACAGTGCGATCCCGCAGACCGGATACCGGAAATGGCCGGCTGTCGAGGTTCGCGAGGTTCTCAACAACGAAACTCTGGTGATTTGCCAGGTCGAATCCGGGGAATGTGTCGAAAATATTAACGAGATCGCCGCTGTCGACGGCGTTGACATCCTGTTTATCGGGACCAACGACCTTTGCGCTGATCTGGGGATCGACGGGCAACTCGACAGCCCTGAGGTTGAGCACGCCTACCGGGCGACGATCGACGCCTGCAAGAAATACGGAAAATATTGCGGGGTCGGCGGCTTCTCCGGGCGCGAGGACCTGATAAAAAAGTACATCGAAATGGGTGGCCGCTTCATTTCCGCCGGGGCCGACCAGGCGTTCTTCATGGGCGGCGCCAGAAAACGCGCCGAGTTTATCAAAAGCATTAATATGTAGTCCCTCTCATCGATACGGACGCCGGCATCCGCCGAATGGATGTTTCGACGACTTCCTCCTTGCCTATGTTTGCCCGCTTGGTGTCGATCCGCTCCCCCGCGTCTATTCGGCCCACTCTTCGGCAAGCACAATTTTTGGCATTGACAAGTCAACTCACTGGCCCCGCCGACCTCGACCCGGTAGCCTCGACGGATGACCAAAATTTCCTACAAACGCCACCGGTTTCCTCCGTCCGTCATCCAACATGCGGTTTGGTTGTATTGCCGTTTCACGTTGAGTTTTCGTGATGTCGAGGATCTTTTCGCCGAACGTGGCCTTGATATTTCCTATGAGAGCGTTCGGTGCTGGGTCCTGAAGTTCGGCACCGCTTACGCCGGAACGATACGCAGCCGCAGACCACGTCCCGATTGCCGGTGGCATTTGGACGAGGTGTTTGTCTCGATCCAGGGCAAGAAAATGTACTTATGGCGGGCCGTCGATAGTGAGGGCGAGGTTCTGGATATCCTGGTCCAGGCGCGACGAAACAAGAAAGCCGCTTTGAAACTGATACGCAAGCTTCTGAAGAAGCAGGGATTTGCGCCCTCTACCGTTGTCACCGACAAACTGCGGTCCTACGGCGCGGCTTTCCGGGATCTGGGTCTAACGGCCCACCATGAGACAGGGCCGTACGAGAACAACCGAGCTGAAAATTCGCATCAACCGGTGCGACGACGAGAACGAAAGATGCAGGGCTTCAAGTCGCCAGGATCTGCCCAGCGCTTCCTTTCCATTCACTCCATCATCTACAACCTCTTCAACACGCAGCGGCATCTCATTTCACGAAAGACGAACCGGCAATTCCGCGATGAAGCGGTGTCGGAGTGGCGTCGTGCGGCGGCGGCTGCGTAAAGGGAATTCGGATTGACATTTTCCGCGCCGGTAACCGACAACTTGACAACGCCTCGCCCGCCTCAAGGGTTTGAAGGGCAAGCTGCGGATCAAGCCGTCGACGCCTTCCGGGATGGACAAGGCGGCGGTCAAACGGGCGGATCGGGAATGGCGGAAGCGGAATGGATGATTCATCCGAGAACGCCAAGAGCAGCACGACCGGTCCTCAAGTGATTTTCCTCTGACATGGCCAGCCTGACCGACGACCTAATCTCGTTATTTCTTTTTAAAGAGCTGGTCGTTCCTTTCCCGAATCTCCGGGATGACCTTCAGGATATTCCTCAGATGAACCCTCATGGCCTGTTCGGCCGCATCCTCATCGCCGTCGATCAGTGCATCGACGATGCCCTGATGCTGCCCGATGACCTCGGACGGCACGAACGGAAGGGGAAGCGACAAGCGCCGCACGCGGTTGAGATGCGCCGTCACGAGTTCCACGGTTTTCCAGATTCCCGTTAGCCTCGAAAACGAGCAGATCAGCTTATGGAAATCCTGGTCCAGAAGATAAAACCGTTCGAACTCGTCTGCGGAAAGGGCTTCTTTCTGTTTCTCCAGAATCGTCAGCAAGGAGCTTCTGAAGGCGTCGTCCATATGAGTGGCCGCGCGGCGCGTTAGGCTGCATTCGAGGGACTCACGAATGAATTGGGATTCGATAAGGGTATTCATATCCAACAGTGATACGAAGGTACCCAGATGAGGCACGCTTTGGACAAATCCCTCTTCTTCCAGTTTCTTGAGTGCTTGGCGAATGGGGGTTCGGCTGACGCCCAACCATTTGGAAAGCTCGCTTTCCGAGAGGACATGCCCCGGCTTCAGGTTGAGCGACACGATTTCCGACCGCAGTCTCGCATACACCTGTCCAGACACAGGCTGGCTACGATCGACGTCGAAGCCTTGGAGGGGGTTCGTCGCGGAAAACACAGAATTTCTCAAAAAAAGCCGCCTATCACCAAGAGGCAAAAGAAAAATATTATGCGCGTTTAAATGGTGGGGCAATTCCCATGTCGACTTTCCCCATGCGGCCTCGAATAGCGGCGGCGAGACTAGCCTGGATTTCTCAAACTCTGGGTGCATCGGGGCTCTGAATCTGGGAAAATTCTTGTGCGAGCAAGGATTTAACCCAGCCCAGAGGAGTTCCCCGATGCCGACGGAGTGTACTCCGGATCTGTTTGGATTTGCACCTGTTGAAGGCCGTCGTGTGGAGGCGGCGTTTGACGGCGGGACGATGACCTCGGATGCCGGGGCGCTGCTGCTGGGGGCGACCGATCGAGCGATCGGCCTGATCGAGCGCTTTGCCGCCTGCTTTGACGATGGGCGCCGGGCGGAGCTGATCGAGCATGAGGTGCGCACGCTGGTTGGCCAGCGGGTGATCGGCATCGCGCTGGGTTACGAAGACCTGAACGACCACGATCATCTGCGCCATGATCCGGTGATGGCGGTACTGGCCGGCAAGCTGGAGGCGAAGCGGCGGGACTGTGCGCCGGTGGCCGGCAAGTCGACCTTGAACCGGCTGGAGCTGAACTCGCCGGTGCCGACGCTCTACCACAAGATCAGCTATCGGGCGGCGGCGGTGGAGGCGCTGTTGGTGGCGCTGTTTGTGGAGGCGCATCGCACGCCGCCTTCACAGATCGTGCTCGACCTGGATGCGACGGACGATCCGCTGCATGGCGAGCAGGAGGGCCGCTTCTTCCACGGCTACTACGATTGCTACTGCTATCTGCCGCTGTACATCTTCTGTGGCCGGCACCTGCTGGCGGCGAAGCTCAGGCGCTCGAACATCGACGCGGCGGCCGGGGCGCTCGACGAGGTGGCGCGGATCGTGGGGCAAGTGCGCCAGCGCTGGCCCGCGGCGCGTATCCTGCTGCGCGGTGATTCCGGCTTCGCCCGCGAGGAGCTGATGGCTTGGTGCGAGGCCACCCGGGTCGACTATCTGTTCGGGCTGGCGCGCAACGCCCGGCTGGTCGGCGAGATCGAGCCCGATCTGGCGGCGGCGCGGGCCGAGGCTGCGGCGAAACGCCGGCCGGCGCGGCGCCACAAGGACTTCCAATGGACCACCCTGGACAGTTGGAGTCGCCGGCGCCGGGTGGTCGGCAAGGCCGAGTGGATGCCGGGCCGCGACGACGGCGCCAATCCGCGCTTCGTGGTGACCTCCCTGGGGCGCCACGAGATCAAGGCACGCCGCCTCTACGAGCGACTGTACTGCGCCCGCGGCGAGATGGAAAACCGCATCAAGGAATGCCAGCTCGACCTGTTCGCCGACCGCACCTCGGCCCGCAGCATGCGGGCCAACCAGCTGCGGCTGTGGTTCGCCGCGATGGCTTACGCGCTGCTCTGCGCGCTCCGCCGCATCGGCCTGGCCCTCACCCGCTTCGCCAAGGCCACCTGCGGCAGCCTTCGGCTCAAGCTGCTCAAGATCGCCGCCCTGGTGCGCCTCAGCGTGCGCCGCATCAGGTTCGCCATGCCGGCGGCCTTCCCCGGCCAGGCCGAGTTCCGAACCGCCCACCAACGATTATCCGCCGCCGCGGCGTAAGCGGCTCCGCACAACCCTTCCCGTCCACAACAGAGGAACAGCAAGAAACCGACCCAACCGCCGAGCGGCGGCCGTCGGCCCACGCCTCGGGCCGGCCTCACCCAGCCCGGTCGCCGCTACGAAACCGCTGACCGCACTCAAACACAACGGTTTGAGAAATCCGGGCTAGCGGAAAGGCAGGTATTCAGCGCTAATCGGCGGGGCTGAAATAATGGGTGTGTTCGGCCCGGATTTCCGGAAGCACTTTGAGGATGTTGTTCAGGTGCTTGCGCATGGCCTTTTCCGCGCCATCCGGATTGCGCGCGACCAAGCAATCCAGGATGTCCTGATGCTGCTCGACGGCCTCGGTGGGCACGAACGGCAACGACATGGAAAGGCGGCGAACCCGGTTCAAGTGGGAAACGACGAGTTCGACCCGCTTCCAGATTCCCGGCATGCCGGACATCGAGCAAATGGTCCGGTGGAAATCCTGGTCGAGGAGATAGAATTTCCGATCCTCTCCCGCTTCGACGGAGGCGGCCTGCTCCGCCAGAAGATACTGCAGGGTTTCCGTGGTTTCGGGGTCTATTCGTTCCGCCGCCCGCCGGATGAGAGAGCATTCCAGGGATTCCCGGATGAACTGCGCCTCGATGAGAACACCCACCCCGAAGAGCGAGACGAATGTCCCCAGGTTAGGAACGCTTTCGACGAACCCTTCCTCCTCGAGTTTTTTGATCGCCTGGCGCGTCGGTGTGCGGCTAACGCCGAGCCGGTTGGCCAGTTCGCTTTCGGAGAGCACGTGTCCCGGCTTCAACGCCAAGGAAACGATTTCCGAACGAAGCCACAAGTAGATTTGGTCGCTGATTGAACGGCTGCGGTCGAGATCGAAATCTTCCCTCGGGTTCATAAGACGTTTCGTCCTCAAGGAATCCTCGGTATGAGTTTCAGCACGACAGGCCTTGGCTCCGTTTCGTCTGCCGGAACTAATAGAAAAGGCCCGGCAGCCAAAGGGAAATCGCGGGAATGAAGGACACAAGCATCAAAATTCCGATGTTGCACGCGAGAAACGGCAGGATCGCTCGGCTGATGGCGCTCAGAGGTATCCGGGCGATGTTGGCGGCGACGAAAAGACAGACGCCGACGGGCGGAGTCGTCAGTCCGATCATCAGGTTGAGGACCATGATGATCGCGAAATGAATCGGGTCCACCCCGAACTGTGTCGCGACGCCGAGAAGCGCCGGAAACAGAATGATGAGAGCGGCAATGGTTTCCATGAACGTTCCGACGAACAGTAGCAGCAAATTCACGAAAAGGAGAAACTGATACTTATCGGTCATGAACAAGGACATGGCCCGCGCGATCACCTGCGGAATCTGCTCGCTGGCCATGATCCAGCCGAAAACGTTGGCCAGCCCGACTAGAAGGATGAGGGCTCCCGAGCTGATCGCGCTTTCGATGATGATGTGCGGTACATCCTTGAGGCTGAATCCCTTGTAGATGAACAAACCGACGACAAAGGCGTAAAGGACTGCGATGATCGAGGCTTCGGTCGGCGTGAACACGCCGCCAACGATTCCGAAGATGATAATCGCGGTCATCAGCAGCGCCCAGAATGCTGCCCGGCTGGCACGCAGCAGATTGGCGAAACCACCCCATACGCCCTTGGGATAACGGCGATAGCAGGAATAGGCATAGGTGGTGACCATCATGCCCACCCCCATCAGCAACCCCGGAACCGCGCCTGCGAGAAACATCTTCCCGACCGACAGGCCGGCCAGCGTCCCGACGATGATCATCGGCACACTGGGCGGGATGATCGGCCCGACGGTCGAGGCGGCGGCGGTGAGCGCGCCGGCGAAGGCGCCGTCGTAGCCCGACTTCTTCATCGCCGGGATCATCACCGACCCGATCGACGCGGTTTCCGCGACCGCCGTGCCGGAGATGCCGGCGAAGATCATCGATCCAGTCACGTTAGCCAAGCCCAACCCGCCCCGGATATGCCCGAGCAGGGCATTGCCGAAGCGAACGATCTGGTCGGTGATGCCACCGCCGTTCATCAGGTTGCCGGCAAGCACGAAGCCGGGAATGCACAGGAGCACGAAGCTGTCCATTCCCGCAAACATGAACTGAGGAACCACGGCAAGGTCGATATCCGCGCCGATCAGATAGACGATGGCGGCCGAGGCCAGGGAGATACCGACCGGAACGCCCAGCAGAAGGAAGACAACGAAGGAGCTGAAGAGAGCGATGATCAACATCAATCCTGGTTCCCGTCCGAATGTGGTGTGGAGTGCGTGGCGAAAAGCCGCGCGACGGAGAAGACGATCAGCGAAATCGGGATGATGATCGCGATGCTGTAGATCCACGGCATGGGCAGGCTGATCGAACGAGCGATCTCGCCGAAGCTGGTTCCGACGTAGAAAAACGCCGGTTTGACGATCACGGCGGCGAACGCGATCACCACTAGGACCGACAGGACGCTGGCGACTCGCGTCCCTCTCGGCGGCAACATGTTGACGAACAGGTCCACCGCCACGAGCTCTCCGCGCAACTGCGCCAGGCCGCAGGAAAAGGCGACGAGGTAGAGCACGGAAAACCGTGCGATCTCCTCGGTCCATGGAGGCGCCGGAA
Source organism: Shumkonia mesophila (assembly GCF_026163695.1). Classification (NCBI taxonomy): domain Bacteria; kingdom Pseudomonadati; phylum Pseudomonadota; class Alphaproteobacteria; order Rhodospirillales; family Shumkoniaceae; genus Shumkonia; species Shumkonia mesophila. The sequence goes on from NZ_JAOTID010000032.1 coordinate 13,677, forward strand.
TACCGGGGAGTCTTCCGATGACCTGGAGCGTCACGCTGCCGACCAGGACGAGAAAGGAAATAAGTGTTCCGGCGCGGCAGATGGCGATCAGGCCGGAAACCAGACGGGTCCACATGGCGGGCCTCCTCATGCCGAGGGAAAAGGGAAGGGCGCGGGGAACCGCGCCCTTCCGGGGAGTACTATTCCGTCGCGAGAATCTGCTCGTAGAGGTCGAACAGTTCCGGACTCAGGGCGTCTTTGATCGCGCCCTTTGCCTTCGCCGCGAAAGCCGCCTTGTCGGCGTCGACGAAGGTCATTCCCTTTTCCTTCATCTCGGCTTCGAGTTTTTGCTCGTCCTGCAAGAACAGCTGGCGCTCGTAGGCCTGCATCACCTTGGCCGACTCATAGATCGCGTCCCGGTATCGGGGATCCATCTTGGCCAACCGCTTCGCGTTGCCGACGATGTAGATCCAGGTGATGACGTGCTCGGTCTTGTTCACGTAGTCCTGGACCTCGTAGAAGCTCTGCGACTTGATGAAGGCCAGCGGATTTTCCTGCGCCTCGATGGTGTGGTTCTGCAATGACGTGAACACTTCCGAAAGAGACATCGGCGTTACCTTCGCGCCGAGCGCCTCCCAGACTTTCACGTGCAGAGGCACATTGGAGACCCGGAGCTTGATCCCCTGGAGATCGTCGGGAGTTTTGATCGGTCGGTTGGACGTCAGATTGCGGGGACCGCGCGCGAAATAGGCGATGGGCTCCAGTCCCGTTTTCTCGACGATGTCCTTTTTGATTTTGTCGCCGATCGGCCCTTGAACGATACGGTCGAGATGGTCGATGCTATGAATGGCGTACGGAACGCCGATCAGGACGGCGCTGGGAACCCAGGTCTGGAGGGATTCCCCGATCATCGAGAAATCCACGGTGCCCATCTGGACGCCCTTGATCTCATCGACTTCCTTACCGAGTTGCTCGTTGGGATAGATCTTGACCGCGACTTCGCCGTTGGTCCGGTTCGAGACTTCTTCGGCGAATTTCAGGAATGCCTTGTGCCAAATGTTGTCCTCGTTCGCGATATGGCCGAGTTTCAGTGTCATCTTCGGTTCGGCGGCGGCCTGATGGTTCAGGCCGACCATGACGCTAATGCCCAAGACGGCAGCAAGCAGCGAACGGGCAGGGCGGCGTTTCCCAATCATAATGATGTCCTCCTTGGTTCTTATTCGGTTTTCCGCCGTTCCGGCATCCGCCCGGAACGGCCGATCAGGAATTGAAAGTGAGTTGGACCTTCAATGTGCTCTGGGGGGCGTTCTGAATGAGATCGAAAGCCGTTCTGGCTTCCTTCGATGAAAAGACGTGACTGATCATTTCCAACGGCTGCAGGAGTTCGTCCTGCAGCCATTGGACGACCTGCGGGATCAACCGTCGGTTCAAACGCGATCCGAAAACGGCGAGTTCCTTCCGGTTGACTTCCCGCTGATCGAGATTGCTGGGGGCGCCGGAAAAGCCCAAAAGGCCGATCCGTCCTCCGGAGCCGACGACGTGGCACGCTTGGTCGAGAAGGGCCGGGACTCCGGCTGCGTCGATGACGACAGAGGGGCCGAACCCGCCGGTTTTCGCGGTCGCGACCCCTTCAAGCGTTTCGGCCCCCGGATCGATGGTGACATCGGCCCCCAGAAAGGTCGCGCGTTCGCGGCGGGCTTCGTCGGGATCGCTGACGAGGCATCGGGCGCCATGCAGCTTGGCGATCTGAAGTACGGTCAGGCCGGCCGTTCCCGCACCGAAGATCAGGACGGAATCTTCTGCGGAGCAGCCGGTCCGCGACAGGATGTTGGCGCCGACCGAAAACGGCTCGGCCAACGCGGCGATCTCGAATGGCATGTCGGCCGGGACTTTTATGGCGTTGGCCGCGGGAACGGTCGCGAAATCGCGAAATCCCCCGTCGTGGTGAACGCCGATGACCTGCAGGTTCGTGCAGACGTTCGGGCGTCCGGCCTTGCAAAGGGCGCAATGTCCGCACGCGATGACCGGATCGGCGACGACGCGATCGCCGATTTCGAGCCCAACCACACCATCGCCCAGGGCCGAGATTTCGCCGGCGAATTCATGGCCGATGACGCGGGGGTATTTTGCGAAGGGGTTCGACCCGTGAACGATATGGATGTCCGATCCGCAGATGCCGGCGCGACGGACCTTGATCTGGACCTCGCCCGCTTTCGGAGGGACTGGCGCTACATCCCGCAACTCCAGGCGGTTCGGCGCCTCGACGATGATCGTCGTCATGTTTTCCGTTGCTCCTTTGGTTCGGGATCCCGGGTCAGCCGTTGACGAACTGCTTGGTGGCGGCGACCAAGCTCTTGGCCGACACTCGGATGTCGACGAGGCTTTTGCCCGATTTGTAGAGGTTGGAGCCGATCCCGAATCCGTTGGCGTTGACTTTCCAGTAGTCGGCCATGTTCTTCTCGCTGATGCCGCCGACCGGAATCACCTTGGCATCCTTCGGCAGCACGGCCCGGATCGCCTTGATGACGTTCGGCGGGCAGGCCTCGGCGGGAAAGATCTTGATCGCGTCCGCGCCGCACTTAAGGGCAGCGAAGGCTTCTGACGGCGTCTGGATACCGGGACAGCAATAGAGGTCCAGTGCCTTGGCGGTCCGGACGACCTCGGCGTCGAAGTTTGGGGCGACGATCAGGCGGCCTCCGGCGTGCGCGACCTTGCCGACATCCTCGGCCGTCAGCACGGTTCCCGCGCCCGTCACCATCCGCGAGCCGAAGGCGTCACTGACGCGCCGGATGCTCTCGAAGGGTTCCGGCGAATTCAGCGGCACCTCGACGATGCGGAACCCCTCGGCGAACAGAAGGTCCGCGACGGGCACTGCTTCGTCGGGTGTTATCCCCCGCAGGATGGCAATCAGCGGCAGTTCCGTCAGACATTCGGTTAAGTTGGGAGATGTTTGCATGTCTTCGTTCCCGTAGAAAAAGGCGTTGGATGTCCTAGAAGGCGTAAAGACCGCCGCCGTCGACGGCCAGGATGTGTCCGTTCACGTACCGCGCCGCGTTCGAGACGAGATAGGCGACGGCCCAGCCGATATCCTCGGGGTCGCCGACGTAGCCCGTCGGGACCCGGTTCAGCACCCGCTGTTTGCGGTCCGGATCGCCCTTCCAGGCGTTGCGCAGGATGTCGCTTTCGATCCAGCCCGGAGCTACCGCGTTGACGCGAATTTTCCGCCCTCCCAGTTCGACGGCGAGCGACCGCACCATGCCGACGTAGCCCGATTTGGCCGCCGAGTAGCCGATGACCTGCGGGATTCCCAGAAACGAGGCCATGGAGGCGGTGAAGACGATGTTGCCGCCGCCGGCTTTCAGGAAATGCGGAACGATCGCACGGCTCAGCGCATAGGCGCCGCCGAGATGAACGTTCAGGACCTTGGCGAAATCCTCGAATTCCGTTTCCTCGAACTTCTTCTTGACGGTGTTTCCGGCGTTGTTGACGAGGATGTCGATCAGGCCATGGGTTTCGAAGAGGCCGTCGATCAGGGGTTTGGCGCCCGCGAAATCGGTGACGTCGAAGGTCACGCCGGACGCCTTGGCGCCGATGGTGTCGCAGGCCTTCTCCACCGTGTCGGATCGGGTTCCGAGGACGATCACCTCGGCGCCGGCCTCCACCAGGCATTGGGCGATCGCCAAGCCGAGCCCCCGGCTCGCGCCGGTGACGAGCGCTCGCCGGCCCTCGAGTGAATACGCTTCTTGGAAGTTCACTTCTTTTCTCCGTTTCTTCTTGTATGGACCGGCCGGTTCACCATTCGGCGACCGAGCCGTCCGGATGCCGCCAGAGGGGATTGCGCCAGCGGTGCCCCTCCTTCGCCCGCTCGGCGACGTAGGATTCGTCGATTTCGATCCCCAGGCCGGGGCCATCGGGAATGGCGACGAAGCCGTTCTCGTAGGTGAAGACGGTAGGATCGGCGAGGTAGTCCAGGACGTCGTTCGAGGTGTTGTAGTGAATCCCCAGGCTTTGCTCCTGGATGAAGGCGTTGTAGCTGGTCGCATCCACCTGAAGACAGGCCGCCAGGGCAATCGGGCCGAGCGGGCAATGCGGCGCGAAGGCCACGTCATAGGCTTCCGCCATCGCCCCGATCTTCTTGCATTCGGTGATCCCGCCGGCGTGCGACAGGTCGGGCTGGACGATGTCGACCGATCCCGCGGCAAGGATCTCCTTGAAATCCCAGCGAGAAAACAGGCGCTCGCCGGTGGCGATGGGAATCGATGTCGCCTGGGCGATGCGGTGCAGTTGATCGAGGTGTTCGGGCAGCACCGGTTCCTCGACGAACAGCGGACGTAACGGTTCCAGTTCGTGAAGCAGGACCTTGGACATCGGACGGTGCACCCGTCCGTGAAAATCGATGGCGATGTCCAGCTTGGGACCACAGGCATCGCGCAGGGTGGCAACCCGTTCAATAACTGCGTCGACCTTCTCGAACGAATCGACGATCTGCATCTCGTCGCAGCCGTTCATCTTGATAGCGCTGAACCCGCGGCTCATGGCATCCTTGGCCGCCTTGGCGACGTCGGAAGGACGGTCGCCGCCGATCCAGGTGTAAATCCGGATCCGGTCGCGACAGCGTCCGCCCATCAGTTCATGGACGGGAAGCCCATAGTGGCGGCCCTTGATATCCCAGAGGGCTTGGTCGATGCCGGCGAGGGCGCTCATCAGCACCGGACCTCCCCGATAGAAGCCGCCTCGGAACAGGACCTGCCAATGGTCCTCGATGCGTAGAGGATCCTGGCCGACGAGATAGTCGGCCATTTCGGCGACGGCGGCTTCAACGGTATCCGCGCGTCCCTCGACGACCGGTTCTCCCCATCCCGACACACCGGCATCGGTCTCGATTTTCAGGAACAGCCAGCGAGGCGGGACTTTCCAGGTGGTGAGCTTGGTGATCTTCATTAATATATCGTTCGTCTGCTAATCGTTGCGAGGGCGGCGTCCTCACCAGTCGGCGACAGATCCGTCTGGCCGGAAACATTCGTGGATCTTGGCGATGACGGTTGCCTTTTCTCCTTCCTGGTGAAAAGTTCCGCCCAGCCCCGGGCCTTCCGGAACGCCGCAGCAACCATCCTCGTCCACCGTAACCATTGGTTCGGCGATCCGACGGAAGGCGTCATGGTCCTCGTGGCGATGCTCCAGCATAGCGAAGGCCTGGGCGCTGGCGGCCAGATGGAGACTGGCCAGAACCTGCAGCGGACCGTTGGGGTTATGCGGATTGAAGGCGACTCCGAAGGTTTCGGCGAGGACGGCGATCTTCCACATTTCGGTGATTCCGCCGGCATTGGAGACATCCGGCTGGATGATGCCGGCGGTTTGCTCCTCGAGCACTTGGCGGAACCCCCAACGGGTGAACAGCCGCTCACCTACAGCGATCGGCGTTTTGAAGATTTCCGCGCAGCGACGGAGATCCTGCACGGACTCAGCCGCGACCGGCTCCTCTAGCCAGAGCGGTCCGGTATGCCTGATCGCCTCTTCGATGGCGATGGCACCGGAGGCGGTCGGCTTGCCGTGCAAATCAACGGCGAAATCCCGATCGTCGCCAAGTTCGTCGCGGACCGCCTCGCAGCAGGCCACGACCGTCCGGATTGCTTTCCGGTCGACGACGGGGCCGATGGCCGGGAGAGGATAGAACTTAACGGCGGTGTAATTCAGCGCCAGGGCCGCCCGGGTTCGGGTCCGGAATTCGTCGGGATCTTCGGAGAGACCGATGTTAGCATAGAGCCGGATGCGGTTGCGCACCGCACCGCCAAGAAGCTTGTAGATCGGCAAGCCGAGGCTTTTGCCGCGAATGTCCCATAAGGCTACGTCCACCCCGGACAGGGCACTCGTCAGAATCGGCCCTCCCCGCCAGTAGCTATGCCGATACACCCGCTGCCAGCACCATTCGGTGTCGGTCGGGTCGGCTCCGATGAGAAAGGCTTCTAGATCCCGAACGGCGCCAGCCACTCCCTGCGGCTTTCCGGGCAGAGAACATTCTCCGTAGCCGACAATGCCGGCATCGGTTTCCACCTTCACATAACACAGGTCGCTCACCGGTCCGGGAACTGGAAAAACCTTGATCGCAGTTATCTTCATTGGATCTCTCGGATTTGTTTTTTTGTTTGTCGGCGCTTGCGTCCGGCCTTTTTCGCAAGAAAGTCAATTGTATACTGGTATACCGGCATACAGTCAACGACGTTGTAAAGGACTTCTGCCTCCGATCGTTCGAGGCACTTTCAGCTTGTGAATAGACGTCACCAGGAACGAAAGAGACCTGCGTGAGAGCGAACAGCGCTTTGCCAAGGCATTTCTTTCGAGCCCCGTCGCCATGGTCATTTCCCATATGGAAGATGGAGTGGTCTATGACGTCAACGAGCGCTGGTCGGCGTTATCCGGCTACACCCGGGAGGCGGCCCTTGGAAAGACTGCCGCCGAACTGAGACACTGGTCCGATCTGGCTCAACGGGCGGCCTTTGTCGAGCAACTGAATCGCGACGGCGCCATACTCAACTTCGAGGCACAGTTCCGAACGCGGGACGGCGACGAGCGAACGGTGCTGGTCAGCGGAGAGATCATCGCGATCCGCGGCAAGTCCCGCCTCCTGCTCGCGCTTGACGACATTACCGCGCGAAAGCGCGCCGAGGAGGCCGTGCGCGACAGTGAAGCGAAATTCCGCAGCCTCGTCGAAGGATCGATCCAAGGGATCTCGGTCAGCCGGGACGGCAAACTGCTGTTCGTGAATCCTAGCTTTGCCGCCATTTTCGGCTACGCAGATCCAACAGAAATTCTCGATCTCCCCTCGACCGATCTGCTGTTCGCACCGTCCGAGAGGGAACGCCTCGGGGTCTCTCGTGAAAGGCGAAATCGCGGAGAGGCCATTGACGACACATACGAGTTCGAGGGACTGCGCAAGGACGGCACCGCAATCTGGGTGGAGTACCGGACAACCGGTGTCGAATGGGCCGGGCGTCCGGCGGTGCTATCTGCGGTCGTCGATATCACGGAAAAGCGCACTCTGGCCCGTCAATTGGCTCATGCCCAGAAGATGGAGGGCATCGGGCAATTGGCGGCAGGCACGGCACATGATTTCAACAACCTGCTGCAAGTGATCCACGCGAATCTTGAGCTGATCGAACTCGAGGTAGCTGGGAATATACGGGCCTCGGAGTTCTTGGAGGCCGCGAGTCACGCCGTTCGCCGCGGCGGGAAACTGACGCAGTACTTGCTGTCGTTTGCTCGCCAACAAGCGCTGAGTCCGACAATCGTCGATGTAAACAGCCGGATCAGGGAGTCGGCTCCGGTACTGGGCCGACTGCTGGGCAAGCACATTGAAGTTTCGATCCGCCTGCAGGACGGGATTGCCGCAATCATGGTTGATGCCAGCTCTTTGGAGACCGCCATTCTCAACCTCGTCCTAAATGCCCGGGCAGCAATGCCGAATGGCGGGAGGCTTGTCATCGAGACCAGCACGAAACGAATACAGGATGGGATTGTTACCGAAGACAGAGTTCTGCCGGCCGGCAATGACATGAGACCGAAGTTTCCTCCGGTCATAGGTAGAGCCCAGGATGGTGTTGATGCCCGATATGGGCGGTGATGGC
>NZ_JAOTID010000033.1 GCF_026163695.1 Shumkonia mesophila
GGCCAGGTGAGCGCCTCCGTCGTCGTGCTGGACGTCAGGACCGGCGAGGTGCTGGCCATGGTCTCGGTGCCCGGCTTTGATCCCAACGCGTTCAATCGCGGGCTCACCCCCGAGGAATGGCAGGCGCTGGCGGGCAATCCGAAATCACCGCTGACCAACAAGGCAATTGCCGGCCAGTACGCGCCGGGTTCCACCTTCAAGATGGTGGTGGCCCTGGCGGCGCTGGAAAAGGGCGTCATCACCCCCAATACGAAGATTTTCTGCCCGGGCTTTGTCAAGCTCGGCGATGCCACCTTCCACTGCTGGAAGAGGAACGGCCATGGCCTGCTCGACCTCAAGGCCGGCATCGCGCAATCCTGCGACTCCTACTTCTACGAGGTGGCGCGCCGAACCGGCATCGACGCCATTTCCGCCATGGCCAGGCGGCTGGGGCTGGGGCAGAAGCTGGGCATCGACCTGCCCAACGAGAAGCCCGGCCTGATGCCGACCCGTGACTGGAAGCTGGCCACCTTCGGCGCTCCCTGGCAGCAGGGCGAGACGCTGATTTCCGGCATCGGCCAGGGCTACATCCTGACGACCCCTCTCCAGCTCGCGGTGATGACGGCCCGGCTGGCCAACGGGGAGCAGGCGGTGACGCCCCGCCTGATAGCAAAGGGCGTCACCGCGCACGCGATAGTTCGGCCCCGCGACGCCGCCTTCCCGTCCATCGGAGTGTCGGCGGCCAACCTTGCGATCATCGCCGATGCAATGGATGCGGTGGTCAACACCCCTTATGGCACCGCCCGCGCCTCCCGTATCCGCCAACCCGGTTTCGCCATGGCCGGCAAGACCGGCACCGCCCAAGTTCGCCGCATCACCAAGGCAGAGCGCCAATCTGGCGTGCGCAAGAACGAGGACCTGCCTTGGGCGGAGCGCGACCACGCGCTGTTCGTCGCCTTTGCGCCTGTCGAGGCGCCGCGTTTCGCGGTTTCGGTGGTGGTCGAACACGGCGGCAGCGGGTCTGCCGTGGCGGCGCCGATAGCCCAAGACGTTATAGAAGCCGTGCGCCAGATCCACGCACAGCCGGGCACCTTGTCGGTCGAGGGCGGCGGAAAAAGTGTGACAGAGTTTGGCAGGCCGCCGCACCGGCAAACATTGTGACCAAAAACCCCGGTACCGACAAAGTTCTGTTACAGGTCGACGATTGAATGACCCCATCGGAAGTCGGAATGCCCATGTCTGAAAGGGCGCCAAGCGCGAGTGGGACGTGTTCTCTTGCCGAAAGGACGACGTGACATGAAACCGAGGACCATCGTCAGCGGTGCTCTGGGCGCGGTGGCAATGTTTGCCGTCTTCTTCGTCCTTACCGCCTTGGCCGAATCCGTAGCCTACGCCTGGGTTCAGTTCGTCCGCATGTGGTACTGGATCGTCTTGCTGGCCGCCGGGTTTGGCACCCAGATCGCGCTGCATGTCCACATCCGCGAGCAGCTGCGCCAACGCCAAGCCCAGTCCACTGCCGGCGTCGCTGCCTCGGGCGGCGTCTCGACGATGGCCATGATGGCCTGTTGCGCGCACCGGGTGACCGACATCCTGCCTTTCCTCGGCGCCTCGGCGGCGGCGGTCTTCCTGGTGCAGTATCAGACGCCGTTCCTGGTGCTGGGCGTCTTCTCCAACCTCCTGGGAATTGTTTTCATGTTCAGAATCATGCAGAAACACCGCCTGGGACCGGCAAACGGGCCGGTGAAGGCGCTCCTGGCCCTCGACCTTAAGAAGGCGATGGTGGCCGTGGCCGTCATCGGCGTCGTCGCCGTCGGCGCCTCCTTGACGACGACAGGCGCCGGCCCGACCGGTCCGGCGCTGGCCGCCGAAACTTCACGAGTCTTCGACCTGCCGGCCCGGGAAAACGCCGCCGGGGGGCTCACGGTGACGGTGGAGCCGATCAAGTTGAGGTTGGGCAATCCGTCCCGCTTCTCGATCGCATTGAACACGCATGCAGGCTCGCTCGATGCCGACCTCGCCAAGGCCGCGACCCTGATCGACGATCGCGGCACGGTCCATCCGGCGGTTTCCTGGGATGGCCCGGCTCCGGGCGGCCACCACGCCTCGGGCACCCTCTCCTTCCCGGCCCTGGGAGCGGAAACACGATCGTTCCGGCTGGTGCTCAAGGATCTTTACGGCGTGCCCGAGCGGGTCTTCGAATGGCAGCTTCCCTAGCAGGGGAAACGGGCGGGAACTGGCGTGGCGATCCGCGGGTTAAGCCGGATTGAAAGACGTGTGGCGGTCGGTGAACACCGGGTGCCGACTGAGCCGATCCACCGGAGGATTCTGCCATGGATTATCACTTCACCCGCGTTCTCGACGCCCCCTTCGAGGAAGCCATTTCCCATGTCACGGCTGTGCTGGCCGAGCAGGGCTTCGGCGTGCTTACGACCATCGACGTCAAGGCAACCCTGAAGAAGAAGTTGGATGTCGACTTCCGTCCCTATACGATTCTCGGCGCCTGCAATCCCGAGTTCGCCTACAAGGCCTTGCAGTGCGAGGGAAAGATCGGGACCATGCTGCCCTGCAACGTCGTGGTCGAGCAAACCAAGGACGGACGCGTCGAAGTCTCCGCGGTCGATCCGATGGCGTCCATGCAAGCCATCGACAATCCCAACCTGGGGGCGATCGCCGCCGAAGTGCGGAATCGCCTGCAGAGCGTCATCGGCAATCTCTGACAGGGACCGCGGCTTTAGGGCGGTTCCCTCCTTGAAAGTGCCGTTATCTGGAAGATGACCGTATCGAATGGGGAAACTCGCTCCATCGACAGGTTAAACCCTCGCGGAAGGAACGACGATGAAACCACTTCTGAGAAACTTGGCGGTCGCAGCGGGGGTCGTGGCCATGATGATTACGACCGGCGGCGTACCGATTTCCACCACCCTTGCGCAAACGGCGGCACCATCGGCAGCCGGATCTCTTCCCGAGGCCACCGTGAAAGCCCTACAGGAAGCTTTGAACAAAGAAGGTATCGCGGTGAAGACTGACAGCGTACTGGGCGAAGACACCCGCGCCGCCATTCGCCAGTATCAGACGCAGCATCACCTTACCGTCACGGGCGAACCGGACAAGGCAACGCTCGATAAACTTGGCATCGCCGGCCAAAAGAGCGATGGCCCGAGCGGCCAACAGCCTGCCGGCACGGTTGCATCTCCGGCAATGGATGGCCAAGACATGATGGGCAAGGGCGGAACTCCTGGCATGACGGGCGGGCAAGACATGATGGGCAAAGGTGTTGCGCCCGGCAAGTCGGGCAATCGCCCGTAAGGCGAGTCTGGCGAAGCAATATAAAGGGAACTGGCGGGACAATCCGCGCCCACCGGTTTTCTCTTTCCCTGTCGAGGATGTGGATGCCCAATACCATTATCATTCCACCTTCCTCGCGACGCCGACGTCGCCCGCTAGTGTCCGCAGGGGTTGGTCTCGTCATTCTGGCCGTCATCGCCGGTGCCTATTGGAGCCTCCGTGAAACCGGGATGCTCGACGAATTGGCCGAGCCCGCGCGCTTGATGGAGCGGATCCGTGCCCTGGAAACAGCGGGACCGATCCTCGTTGTCGTTCTCATGACCGTGGCTGTGGTCGTGACGCCCATTCCCAGCGCCCCCATCGCGCTAGCGGTCGGCGCCCTCTATGGCCACACCTGGGGGACCCTTTACGTTGCGGCCGGCGCCGAACTTGGTGCCCTCCTCGCCTTCGCGCTCGCCCGGCTGCTCGGTTACACGTTCCTCTGCCGATGGCTGGGCGACCGGCTGTCCTTCTCGCTGCTGGGTTCGCAATGGACGATGATGGGGATCGTCTTCGTGAGCCGCCTCCTGCCTTTTCTTTCCTTCGACCTGATCAGCTACGCGGCGGGCATGACACCGTTGAAGGCTTGGCGTTTCGCGGCGGCGACCCTGGCCGGCATCTTGCCCGCGAGTTTCCTGCTGGCCCATTTCGGCGGCGAGATCGCCTCCCGCGATATCAGGCGCCTTGCCATCACAAGTGCCATTCTGGGCGGGCTGGTCGTGGTCCCGATCCTATGGCGCCTCTGGGGCGGAAGATCGCAGGCGCTCGGAAAGTGAGCGAAGCGGGCGGCGGAAGATTGGACTCTTGGCTGTGTTTCAGGCTCCGCAAGCCATTTCGTCGAGGCCATTGGTTCCCGGCACGTCGCTGCACCCCAGTTGGCTTCGTGGAAACGCCTGCTTCCAGGAATTTGTAAGCAAGATCCAATGCCTGACCCTAAACCGACCTTCTTGACCCAAAGCGCACGCCCGAAACCGGACATCTGCCGGGCGATCAATGATGAACGATCACAATCGCACCACCGTACGCCCGGGCGCTTCCAAGAATTACGAACACCAGACCGGCACCTGGGGCCCAGCCGGCACGATGCCGGCAGGATTGAGCCGCACTTGATGAGGTCGATTGGCACCATCGAGCGGTCGTCAATCCTCAGCGCCCCTCGAACAGTTCGCCGAACAGTTCCTTCACCTTCTCCTTGGCGCCGGCAAGGGCGTCCCGGCCTTTCGGCGTGATCGCGTAGAAGCGCCGCGCCCGCTTGCCATCGCCCTCCCGCCGGACGTCGAGATAGCCCTTGCGCTCCAGGCCGTGCAGCATCGGATAGAGGGTGCCGGCGCTGATCTGGTAGCCGTGCCGGCGCAGTTCCTCGATGATCCAGCCGCCGTAGACCGGTTGCTCGGCCGCGTGATGCAGCACGTGCAGCCGGATCATTCCGCCAAAGAGATCCCTGTCGCCCATTGTCCTACCGTTTTCCTTGATCAGGCATGGGCCGACCGGAATGTGGAGTCCTCATCCGCCATCCGCAATCGACATCGCTGCCAGCCGGGACGGCATGCGCAAAATCTACTGGCGCGAGAATACCGCGCGCCGGCGCGGGAGTACAGGGGATGGCTCGCGGCCCATCCCGCCGCCGCGGCGTCGATATCGGGCAAAGCCTGGCACCCATAATATCGAATTTGGATATCGACGTACGATAATTAAGCGTGCTACGTTTGACAATCAACCGCATTCCTCGCGGGGTTTCGTACGAAATCGCGCCCGACACCCAAGAAAAAACATGACGACGTGACAAGGAAGGCCGCTATGAGACGCATTCTGTATCTCTCGCTGGTGATTTTCGTCGGGCTGCTCGCCGCCTCGTGGCTGACCCACGGAACAGGCGTCATCAAAAATGACCTGGCGCGCAACATCTTCATTCCCGACGACCGCACCATGCCGCTGCAGATAAAGGCCGCCTACAACGGCCACGACATCTTCTTCCGCTACCGGTGGCCGACCGATAAGCCGCACATCTACCATGACATGCTGAAGTACGAGGGCGGTAACTGGGTCCGCTACGGCGCCAGCGTCGCCGGTCCCCAGCCGCAAGGGATCTACGAGGATAGGGTGGCGATGATGGTCGACGACGGCAGCGTGCCGGAGTTCGGCCGGTACGGCGGCTATGTCACCATCGGCGACCGCATGCGTTTCTTCACCGGCGAGGCAAGTCCCAAGGAAGTGGCTGCCCACCCGTATCTCGGCGCCAAGAAGGGGCAGACCGAGGTCGGCAAGCACCTGCCGGCGACCCGCCGCGACATGAACGACTGGTCATCGGTGGTGCCGGAGGAGGAACTGGCGCGCCTGCGCGCGGCCGGCTACTTCCTCGACCTGTGGCACTGGCGGGCGCATCGGTCCAACCCGGTCGACAAGTCCGACGATCAGGTCATCGCCGAGGCCCGCTACGGCGACGCGGGAAAAGGCCCCTTCTTCACCAACTGGGATGGCGAAAAGAAGCAGCCGAGGCTGATGTTCGATCCCCAGAAGACCGGCCGCACGGCGCTCGACTGGAACGACCTGACCGAACGCAGGCTTGGCTTCGGGGATCTCTATTACCTGCGAGAGGATCAGGCCGTGCCTTTCGATCCCAATCTCGCGTGGAAGGACGGAAACACCATTCCCCAGCGGGTGTTGCGCGCCGGAGACGGCTCGCGGGCCGACATCTCGGTCGTCGGCCCGGCCGAATGGCGGGATGGTTTCTGGGATGTCACCCTGACGCGGGCGATGAACACCGGCCATCCCCTGGACGACAAGGCAATGGTGGACAAGGGGTTCTACTCGATTGCCTTCGCCGTCCACCGCGGGGCCTACGGCAGTCGCTGGCATTACGTCTCGCTGCCGGTCGCGCTCGGGCTCGACCGCGACGCCCAAGTCACGGCGGTGCGCTTCGACGGCGACATCCCAAAATGGGAGCAGGCATGGTCGGACGTCACGCTCTTCTATCCCGGGCAGGTGAGCTGGCCCATGCTGACCGGCAAGCGGCACGCCGGCTCGTCGTTCATCAAGGACGGGGTGCCAGTGAGGTTTCGCCACAACGAGCGCCAGCTTGCGCAATACGGCATCGAGGCGGAATTCGCCGACGAGATCTGGCGACAGTGGATGCTGACCCTGCTTGGCGGGATTCTTCTCATCGCGGCGTTCGGCGTTGGCCTCAACCTGCTTCTCGGGCGTGAAAGGGCATCCCAATGACCCCGTATTACGAACTCTTCGTTCGCCTGGTCGCCCCTTATCACGCCGTCCTCGTGCACTTTCCGGTTGCCCTGTGGACAACCGTGGCGCTGATCGTCTTCTACCGGGCGATTTCGGACGGCGCCGTGGCGCGGGCCGGCGACAAGATCCTGGTGCCGCTCCTCGTGCTCAGCATTTTTTCGGGGATTGCCGCTCTTGTCTCCGGCCTCCTGATCTTTCCCCTAGAGGCGGCGGGCGCCTCGCCGCTGATCCGCAATCACATCCTGGCGGCAAGCTGGTCACTCGCCTACTGGACCGTGTTCCTCGTCACCCGCTGGATCAACGGCGAAACCGTCTGGAAGGGCGCCAACCGGTGGATCATGCTGGGCCTGGCGGCCCTCGGCACGTTGCTGATCACCGTCACCGGCACTGTGGGCGGACACATCGCGGGAAAACCGACGACGGTCTCCATTGTCCTGGGGTGGTTCGGCTGGGACGTCTACGATACCTTCTTCGTCCCCGACGCGATGCTGTGGCTGATCGGCGCGGCAATCATCGGGTTGCCGGCCCTCGGATGGTGGGGGAGCCGACGAAGCCACCAATCTTGACCTGCTCCCCATAGGGTCCCGCTGTTGATGTGAGAGCCCGCCATCGGGGCCCGGCCGACACGATTGAGCGCCTTGATCGAATAGCTGAGGACGGCGGTACAATGGTCGGCCACGGTAGCGGCGGGATGATACCACTGCGGGCGGCGTAGAAGTCGCCCACTTTGGCCCTTTCTGGCGACGGGGAGGGGGGAGGATTTTCACTGCGGAACTGTATCGGAAGGTGCGTCTGGCGAGGCTTGACGCCGGATTCTCTCGCCCATGCGACAGGATTTCGAATGTCGCGAAATCACCGCGCTGAATTTGCATTCAAAAACAACGCGTTAAAAATGCGTACCGAATGGGAGCAGTCAACAGCTTCGGAGAGAATGGGCAAAGAGAGAGCGGATTTGCCGGAAACCGCCGGAACTGCGGTTAACAACTTTCGGCCCGGATCGGCACGGAATCTGGGGTTTTCGGTCTTGCAGAATGCGCTAAGAGAATTTTGGAATTTGAAAACTGGCGGAGAGGGGGTCCGCTTACTGTTTAATGATTTCCATGGTTTTCAAGCCAATCTCATACGTACCCATCAATCAACCCAACAGAATCCCTCGGCTGGTGACGAACAGAAATGAACGGACGCGGACCATCATACGCCGGATGCACTATTTTGCGAGCCCAGGATTGCGGCCAGGAAGCCGTAGATCCTCGTGAACGCTTTCGCCTTGCCATTGAAATCGACGCGTCCATCTGATGCCGGTAACCGGCCGGTTTGGGCCGCCTTATCGGCTTGGGGGGGGGGGGGGGACGGTGAAGTATGTTTACGTCGTTAACGACGTCGTTATTGACGTCGTCGAGGAGGCGGATGGTACGGCAAGAGGTGCTGATCGGTGAGAAGCGCCGGCGACGCTGGGCGATCGAGCAGTAGCTGCAGATTCTTGCCGCGGTGGGGTTGAACGGGATGACGGTGGCCGACGTGGCGCGGTGGCACGGCCTCTCCCGACAGCAGATCTGCCAGTGGCGCCGGGATTTGCGGCGTGGCGGCGATGCTCTTGTGGAACAGACATGCCTTCTGCCTGTGGAGTTGGCCGCCGGTGGCCCGGAGGAGGATCCGTGTGGCAGCCGCCGCAGATCGAAGCGCCATCGGGTCGAGATCGCGCTCCGGAACGGCCGGACCGTTTGTGCCGATGCCGGAATGCCGGAGAATCTGCTGAAGCGGGTGATCCGGGTTGCGGAGAGGGCATGATCGGGCCCGGCACCGGGGTTCGGGTTTATGTCGCCTGCGGGGAATCCTGCTGGCCGTCGTCGACGGCCTGAAGGGCTTTCCCGACGCGATCGCCGCCGAGTTCCCGCAGGCCATCGTTCAAACCTGCATCGTTCATCCGCGGGCGCGCCCACGGAGATCTACAGCGCCGTCGATGCCGATGCTGCCGAAAAGCAACCCTCCGGCGGAGGCCGCCTTGTCTCGGGGGTTTTGAGGGCGCCTGTCCGCCGCGAGCCGGCTTGTTAGCGCCGAATTCGTCACCCTTGCGATCGAACCCGCCAACTATTCGTCACCGTGACTAGATCGGCGTACGTTGAGGTTCAATTGATGATCCAAGCAGCACCGTGGATCCCGGAACGGATCAAGTCCTGCCGATGATGTCGTTTGGCATAAAATTCATTTTATTGCATATAGTTAGGCTGTTCAATCGAAGGGAGCGTGCTTGAAAAACACTTGACTGGCGCTGTGAATTGGTTCTGAAATAGAACCACCGAAAACTCACCTGCCCAAAGTGCTCAGCCAGCCTCTGAATCCGCAAGGGACACGCCATGAAAGTCACCAAAGTTGAAGTTTTCCCCCTTTACGTTCCTTTGTCCAAACCCATCGATGCTCCGGTCAGCATCCCGTATGCCGACAAGGTGCAGCACATCGTCTTCGGCGGCTATCGCGCCACGATCGTGCGGGTGACCTCGGATGAGGGTGTTGTCGGCTATGGCGAGTGCATGACTCGCTTTGCTCCGGCGGCTCTAAAGAAAATCATCGAGGAACTGACGCCGCTGGTGATCGGCACGGACCCGCTGCAACCGGAGCATACCTGGGAGATCATGTATGCGGCCATGATGAATCGCGGTCATAACCGCGGCTTCTTCATTGAGGCCCTGAGCGGCATCGACATCGCCCTGTGGGACATGCGGGCCAAGATTTACGGTCAGCCTCTTTACATGTTCCTGGGCGGACGCCAGCGCGACCTCATTCCCTCCTACGCGTCCAGCCTGCGTATGCGAGAAAAAAGCGTCGTGCTCGATACCGCCCGCGAGTTCCTGAAAATGGGTTTCAAGTCGATGAAGATCAAGCTCGGCAAGAACCCCTCAGGTTATGTCAA
This sequence comes from Shumkonia mesophila, assembly GCF_026163695.1. Classification (NCBI taxonomy): domain Bacteria; kingdom Pseudomonadati; phylum Pseudomonadota; class Alphaproteobacteria; order Rhodospirillales; family Shumkoniaceae; genus Shumkonia; species Shumkonia mesophila. The sequence continues at coordinate 9,452 of NZ_JAOTID010000033.1, forward strand.
GGATCTCAAGCTGGTGGAGGACATCCGCAAGACGGTCGGCGATGATGTTGTGCTCACGGTGGATGCCAACTGCGGATACCATGAAGACTACAAGTTGGCCCTCCGCGTCGGTCGCGGGCTTGAGGAGTACGGTATCTACTGGTTCGAAGAGCCGATCAGCCCGGACAACATTTACGGCTACAAGTACCTGGCTGATCATCTCGACATGGCCATCGCGTGGGGTGAGAGCTCATTCACGCGGTACGATTTCGCCAACATGTTCGCCGAGCGCTGCGTGGATATCGTGCAGCCCAATCCCTGCCGCGTGGGCGGCCTTACGGAAGTCGCCAAGATCGCGAGCATGACGCAGGCCTTCCATCTGCCCTATGCCCCCCACACCGGAAGCTGTTCGGCTCTGTGCCTTGCCGTGTCTCTGCACATCGCCACGGCTCTCCCCAATCTGCTTACGTTTGAGGTCATGAGCTCCGATTGGTCCAAGGAAGATCACAACCCGTTGCGGCACGATCTCCTCAAGGAACGTTACGATGTCTTCGACAACGGATTCCTGCATGCGCCACGGGCAGACCGTCCAGGGATCGGCATTGACATTAACGAAGAAGTTCTCGAGCGCTACAGCGTCTGTTGAGCAAGGGGCCAATTTCAAACTTAACGGGAAGGTAAACAACCAAGGAGAAACCACCATGCGATTGTTCAAGGCGCTCTGCTTCGTCGCCATACCCCTAAGCATCTCCCTAGCGAGTGCTGCCAATGCGGCCGATTATCCAGAGCAACCCGTCAAGTTCGTCGTGCCTTTCAACCAGGGCGGCTCCAGCAGCCTAACCGCCCGTTACTTCCAGAAGATTATTCAGGACGAAAAACTACTCGGTGGCTACCCGGTCCCCGTTGTGCATATGCCCGGTGCCGGAGGCTCTACCGGTGCGCTCCATGTCAAGGACTCTGCTCCTGACGGCCACACCGTTCTTATTTGGCATGTAGGTTTGTGCGGTGCCGTAGCCCTGGGCAACATCAATTTCGACCACTCGGCATTCACTCCCGTAGCTGCCACCGGTAGTCAGAGTTACGCTGTCGTTGTGCGCGACGATTCTCGATACAAAACCATTCAGGAATTGTTTGACGCAGCCAAGGCCCAGCCCGAAACGATCACTGCCGGCGTCAATTTGGGGGCATCCAATCATATCGGTTTGGTTCTTGCCGAGAGCGCTGTGCCTGGCCTGAAGTTCCGCTATGTTCAGTCAGGTAGCACCTCCGCCGCCTACACAGCCATTCTCGGGGGGCACGTCGAGGTTGGTTTGCTCCCCATCCCCTCCTTGAAGCAGGTTGCCTCCAAAGGGGTGCGGCTCCTCGGGATTATGGCGCCACAGCGGGATCCCGCCTTTCCTGATGTTCCTACGCTCGTGGAGCTTGGGTACGATGTCAATTACTCGATGACGAACTGGTGGTTCGTTGCCAAAGGCACACCAGAAGCGCGCATCGCAATCCTAGCAGATGCTTTTGAAAAAGCGATGAAGACAGAGGATCTAAAGAAAAATTTCGAAACCTCATCCATGAATCTCGATTACATGCGCGGCATGGAGCTTGAGCAGTTCATCTCCAATCAGTGTAAACAAATCAACGGAATCTCCAAGCGTCTTCGTGGAGAAGAATGATTTTTCAACGGGGCCTGGACAAACCCAGGTCCCGTTTTATTGTTGGAATGTACCTATGCATAAAAACATCAAAAATGTTCTAGAATTAGCATTTTACTCCGTCGTCATTATGTTCTGCGTGATAATATTTTTTGACACGCTGAATAAACCAACATCTCTTCGAGAACCATTAGGTTCGTTTTCCGTACCAAGATATATTGCGCTTTTCGTGATTGGGTTCAGCGGATATCTTTCCTGGCAAACCTTAGCGCGCATTCGGAGACTCCGTTACGAAATTCATGACACGGCAAATACTACTGCGTCATCACAGATCCCGGTGTTAAAGGCTCTTTGCGTTATAATCGCATATTGCATATCATTGACATGGCCTGTTGTATCATCTCTTTTAACTACGCCTGTTTTTTTATTCGTTTTGATTATGGTTTTATCAAAATGGAACATAAAAAATATCGTTATATCTTTTTTCCTTTCTATATTGTTTGGCGTTGGACTTCCTATACTGTTTAAAAATTATCTGTATGTAAACCTTCCTTAAATGTAAAATTTAAAGCAGGATATGTGAGTAAAGTCTGATGTCCGCACTGGCCGAATCAATTTCGTATATTATTACGCCATTGCCGTTTGCTCTGTGTGTAATTGGCGTTCTGTCCGGAATTGTCGTCGGGGCCATTCCCGGTTTTAGCGGCGCCATGCTCATCGCGATGTCCATTCCGCTGACATATTTCATGACGAACGTCGATGCGATGGTTCTGCTCATCTCCATGTATGTGGGGTCCGTAAGTGGCGGCCTCATTTCGGCAACGCTTCTAAAAATGCCCGGTACGCCGTCTTCTATCATGACCACCATGGATGGCTTTCCAATGGCTCAGTCGGGTAACGCAGCCCGAGCGTTGGGACTTGGCATCTCGGCGAGTTTTGTTGGGGGGCTGATTTCTTGGTTTTTCTTGTATTTTTTCTCTCCAGTCTTGGCCATTTGGGGTACCCGTTTCGGGCCATGGGAAATCTTCAGTATGGTGGTTATGGCTCTCGCGCTCATCGCTTCGCTATCCAAAGCATCCTTGGCCAAGGGGTTGTTGGCGGCTTTGCTGGGTGTGATGGCCTCGCTTCCCGGTATTGACAAGGCGTCCGGAACCGTTCGGTTGACGTTTGGCTTTGACCACTTGGCAAGCGGCTTCGAGCTAGTGCCAGTGTTGCTTGGCATTTTTGTTTTCAGCCAGGCATTTTCGGACCTAGCCAAGATCGGGGGGACGCCGCAAATCGTCAAAACCGACACCAAATCAATTTTTCTCTCCTTGAAGGACTGGAAGGACCAATCCTTCAACATGATTCGGTCATCATTGGTGGGAACTTGGATTGGATTTCTTCCGGGAGTTGGCGGAAGCGTGGCTTCCATTGTCTCGTACACGGTTGCGAAAAACAGTTCAAAGACGCCAGAGAAGTACGGTACCGGATTTCCGGATGGCATTGTCGCGTCGGAAAGCGCCAACAATGGATCCATTGGCGGCGCTCTTATTCCTCTGGTGACGCTGGGTATTCCGGGAAGCACCGTGGATGCGATCCTCATTGGCGCGCTTTTGTTGCACAATCTTCAGCCCGGGCCGATGCTTTACGTCACAAACCCAGAGATTATCAACACGATCATTGCGACCTGCCTTTTCGCCAATGTCGTAATGTTTTTCATGATGAGCGGTCTGGTTCGGCAGATTGCGAAATTATCAGTGATTCCACCATCCTTCATGATGTCGGTAATCATCCTTTGTTGTCTGCTGGGTGCTATCGCCATTAGCAGTAGTGTTTTCGACGTGTGGGTGACGCTGGGTTTTGGCTGCGTTGGCTATGCCATGTATCAATTCAATATCCCCCACGCCCCATTTGTCATTGGATTCATTTTGGCGGAATTGGCGGAGTCGGCGTTGAGGACGGCTCTTATGGCATCGGCCGGGTCACTTGAGCCGATAGTGTACAGGCCGGTTGCGCTGGCGTTTATTTTTATTACGGTATTTATGCTTATCTATTCCATGCGCAAGGGGCGCAAAAAAACACAGGAGTAGTGTTTACGGCAGGTTAACTGATTGAAGAAGGGGAGTTCGACCATGAGTGTGCCGTCGCATCGGTTCGGCACTATCACCTTCCTCTACGCAGTAGCGGCAACGGCTTCGAAATGGCTGCTTTGGTTTTCGGCTGCATGTATCGCGTTGATGGTTTCGGTTACCATGGCCGAGATCATTCTTCGGTATTTCTTTAGCATACCCTTGCCCTGGGCGAACGAGGCGGCACGGACCCTCTTTGTTTGGGCGGTCATGCTTGGCATAGCGATAGCGACTTGGTCGAATGCCCACATCGCGGTGAAGATAGTTGGCGATGTCTGGTTTTCCACGTTCAAGCAAGGCGGACGGGTGATTGCCAGTTGCGGAATTGTCGTGCTTTCCCTGCTGTTGCTGATCGAAGGAACCCATTTCGCCCATGTCAATCTGACCAACATTACACCCGGCCTTGAGATTTCGCTCTCCTTTGCCACTGCCGGCATTGCCGTTGGCGGCTTGTTCATGTGCCTGTTCAGTGCGCTGACTTTGCTTGAGGAATGCTCCCCGCGTTTTAGGGAGGCGGGGCAAAGGGTGCGAGCGGGGAGATCGACGTCATGAATGCCGTCATCCTTTTCGGCAGCTTCTTCCTGATGGTGGCGATGACGGTTCCCATCTCAGTTTCCCTTGGGCTGTCATCGCTGTTTGCCATGATGGTCATATTCGGTATCGAGCAGATGCCGTTGGTATTGATTCCGTCGCAAATATACGCCGCGACGGATTCGTACCCTCTTCTGGCCATCCCCTATTTCATTCTGGCGGGAAATCTGATGATTACCGGTGGGGTGACCGACCGACTAGTGGCGTTCTTCGCGGCTATCGTCCGTGGCGTTCCGGCGGGATTGGCCCATGTTGTGACTTTGTCATGCATGTTCTTCGCAGCCCTTTCCGGGTCTTCGACTGCCACAAACGCGGCTATCGGCAAGGCACTTGTTCCCAAACTTTACGACTATGGGTATGAGCGCTCCTTTTCGGCCGGGCTTGTTGCTTCGAGCTCAGTGATCGGCATTATCATCCCGCCAAGTATCGCAATGATTATCTATGGCACCACCGCTGAGGTATCGATCGGGCGGCTTTTTCTCGGTGGGTTCGTTCCTGGAATCATTATAGGCTTGGGCATCATGGGCATGAGCTGGTGGAGAATGAGGAAAGTTCCGCGGCCAGTGAATGAACCAAAATTCTCGTGGGCCGAGGTATGGCGAACCTTTCATAGGTCGTTCTGGTCATTGACCATTCCGTTTGTGGTGTTAGGCGGTATTTATGCCGGGATCTTCACGCCGACGGAGGCGGCGGCGGTTGCCGTGTTTTATGGTTTGTTCGTCGGTGTCATCATTCATCGAGAAATAGGTGTTTCGCACGTTTTCGGCGCCCTCGTGGACACGGTTGTCGATACGGCAAACATCGTGTTCCTGGTTGCCGCTGCATCGCTCTTTGGTTGGTGCTTGACTTATCTGCAGATACCCCACGCTGTCGCGCAACTACTGTTGCAGATTACCACGACGCCGGTTGCCTTTCTGCTTCTTGTCTTCTGTCTCTACCTTGTGGCGGGGTGTTTTGCCAACCCATCCGCGGCGATCGTGATAATCGTGCCAATACTGCTGCCTACCGTGAGCCAACTTGGCATCGACCCGATTTTCTTCGGGGTGTTCACGGTGATGGCTTTGTCATTAGGGCTGATTACACCCCCGGTAGGGCCGGATCTTTTCGTGACTGCAGGCGTAACTCGACTCCCTTTCGAGGTCGTAACCAGGGGATCTATGCCATTTCTTGGGGTAATGATTGTTATCACAGCGATGATGATCTTCCTCCCGGGGCTAATTACATGGCTTCCCGCAACTCTTCACGGCTAGACGTTGATTGTTTACCAGGCAGGAGGAACAACACATGAGAGGCACCGTTCTGACGAAGGCCGCGTACTTCACGGTTTTCCTCATCGCTTTGACGTTTTTGGCAGCCAAGGTTTCCGCGCAGGACAGTGTCGTGACGTTGAGATTGTCCTCACCCAACCCCGCCACCCACCCTTACTCGGTTGGCGCACAGAAGTTCGCCGAGCTTGTTCACAAAGGTACCGATGGTGCTGTGAAGGTGATGGTCTTTCCGGACAACCAGTTGGGCAACCCTGGTGCCGTTGCTCAAGGCGTTCAATTAGGCACGATCGAGATGGGTATCGTGGCCAGTGCGCATCTTGTTCCTTATTTTGATGGAATGGCCGCGTTGGATCTCCCGTTTCTATTTCCAAACGTTGAAACCGCATACGCCAAACTCGACGGTGAACTGGGGCGGGTTGTGGCGAGAGGACTGGCAACGAAGAATATCGAGGTGCTTACCTATTTCGACGGAGGATTCCGCAACATCTTCAGTACCCGTGGGCCTGTAGCTACGCCAAATGATATGCAAGGATTGAAGATTCGCGTCATGAACAGCCCCGTCACCATCGACACGATCAAGGCTCTCGGCGGGATGCCGGTGCCACTGGCGTGGGGAGACTTGTATACAGGATTGCAGCAAGGCGTGGTCAACGGCGGCGAAACCGGAATTACGCAAATGTGGTCGCAGAAGTTTTACGAAGTGGCCAAATACATGTCGTTGACCAGAAGCGTATTTACGGCAGGACCAGTCATCATTTCCAAGCGCCGGCTGGAATCCTTTTCTTCTGACCATCAAGCCGCAATCCGCTCGGCCGCCAAAGAAGCCGCCGACTTCCAACGTAAGTTGGCGCAGGGTGAGGAGGTTAAAATGGCTGAGCAACTTAAGGCCCAAGGTCTAACATTTAATGAGGTGGATTTGGAGAAATTCCGCCTTGCCGTTAAGCCCGTATGGGAAAAATTCGGTGCAAGGCTTCCAAAAGACATCATGGACCAGATTGCCAATTAACAGGTGCTGGCAAAAAGCCGCAGGGGCATCCCTGGGTGCCCCCGCGGCCATTGATCACAGGGCCATTGCCCTTCGTCACGCGGCGTCTTTCCTTGGACGAAACCATCGCAATGGATCCGCAACAACCAAGACACTGTCAAATTCATCAATAGCGGATATTCGATGAGGTGAAAAATGTTTCAAGTTCCCCCGAGTGTTGAAGCGAAGATTTTTGCCCGATTGCCTGATAAATTCCGAAATCCAAAAAAAAGATCGAGATGGATTGAAATAAGGAGGCGTGGCGTAGACACACATTCCTTTTTTGAGGGTCCATCTTTTGATCGGGATGGAAATCTTTATGTGGTCGATTTGGCCTATTCTCGAATATTCCGCATTTCACCAAACCGTACATTCACGCTGATCGCTGATTACGACGGTGAGCCGAACGGCCTCAAGATTCATCGTGACGGCCGTATTTTTGTTGCGGACCACCGCCTGGGGCTTCTTCAACTCGACCCCGACACCGGCAGTCTCAACCCCATATTGGAACGGGCGTTTCTCGAATCGTTCAAGGGTCTGAACGACCTAATATTCGACAAGGACGGCACACTTTATTTTACCGATCAAGGCGAAACCGGCATGAACGACCCGACCGGAAGGGTTTATCGGCGGTTCCCGGATGGGCGACTGCAACTCTTGCTCAACAACGTTCCGAGTCCTAACGGGATTGCACTCAGTCCGGACGAAACCTTGCTTTATGTCGCGGCCACGCGAGGCAACTGTATCTGGCGGGTTCCTATCGAGACTACTGGCGAGGTTTCACGTGCCGGGATATTCATTCAACTTTCGGGTGGTCTGGCCGGTCCCGACGGTATTGCCGTGGACGCAAAAGGCGGCTTGATTGCGTGCATCAACGGGTTCGGTACAGTCTGGGCCTTCAGCAGACTGGGAGAGCCCCAGTTGCGGATTCACTCGCCTGAAGGCCTTGCCACGACGAACTGCGCGTTTGGCGGGCCCGATAACAAGACACTGTTCATTACCGAGTCTTCAAGCGGCTCGATCCTGGCGGTCGATATGGAAGTGCCGGGTTTGCCTCTTTTCTCGCACGCATAGGATCTGGCGACGGAAGGCTGAGATAGGCAACCTTGCTGCCACTAGAGCGATAGGTGGCTTGGGCATTTCCCGAGCTAATGGCTGGCCTAATAGCATGACAAGTTGATGAATCATGACACCCTACTCACATCAACCTACCTACCACCGCCTTCTTATCACGGGCGCGGCTGGCCGTCTCGGCTCTGTCTTACGTGAGGGTCTGTACGGGGAATTTCCGATTCTTCGTCTTTCGGATCGTCAAGATTTAGGTTTTGCCCGCCCCGGTGAAGAGATTTTTCCGGCTCACCTCGAGAACTTCGAAGATGTCTTCGATGTCATGGAGGATGTCGATGCTGTTGTTCATCTTGGCGCGAAGCTTGACCCGGAAGATTGGCCGGAAGTGCTTCAGACCAATATTATCGGAACCTATAACGTATTTGAGGCCGCGCGACGGCGCCGCGTCAAACGCGTCGTTTTTGCGAGCAGTCATCATGTCGTGGGATTTCATCGACGGGATCACGTAGTCGGTCCTGATGCTCCATTCCGACCCGATTCTCCATATGCCGTCAGCAAGGTTTTTGGAGAGGCGCTTGGTCGCCTTTATGCAGACAAGCATGGCCTCAGCATCGTCTGCCAACGAATTGGGGTGGCGCGCCTACAGATGCCGCACGTCCGCGGACTATCCACTTGGCTTAGCTATCCCGACTACCTACATCTCACGCGATGCTGCCTGACGGCTGCCGACATCCACTTTCTTGTGGTCTATGGCGTATCGGCCAATATGCGGCGTATATGGGACAACTCTATCGCGGCAACCATCGGTTATACTCCAAATGACAACGCAGAGAACCACGTTGAGGAGCTTCTAAAGACACCAGATTTCAGCGATGAGCCGAAAATCGAAAGGCTGTTCGCCGGCGGTTTTTATTGCTCAGCGGGATTCGATGGTGATCCTCAAAAAATTGACTGACTCCGAGCCGCGATGCCTGCATTTATGAACAGCGGCCATTGAAGGTATGTTTGGGTCTAGCCATCAATGTCGATACCCAAACGCGCCTTGGATTTTTCAAGATGTCTTCTGACGGCTCGGAAAATGTAGTATTCGTCTGTCGTCCGCATGGCTTCGACGATCAGCCGGTGTTCATCATAGCTTTCATGTAAAACGCTTGAATTGTATATGTCTTTTTTTATGGCACTCCACAGAGGCTGGCGGGCCGTGTCTATAATAGGCAGAATTGTGGAAATAATTACCTCATTATGGGTGGCTGTTGCAAATAGTTTATGCATATCATTATCATTTTTTCTATATTCTTCTATATCTTTTTTATCAACTGCTTCACGCATTGCGTCCAAGTGGCGGTCAATGCTCTTCCACTCCTCATCTGTAGCGGTTTTGGACGCAAGAATTGCAACTCCTGGTTCCATCGCGATCCTGGCGTCAATTGCGGTTTCCGAATCCGTAAATGTCGCAAAAACGCCATCGATTAGGCGACGCTTGACAACGTCTTGATCAGGCAACGCGGCGATGAAAATCCCACTGCTCCGCCTCACTTCGAGAATACCCGCCACTTGAAGCATGGCTATTGCCTCTCGAAGGGTGTTACGGCTGACATCCATGGATTTGGCGATTTCCCGCTCCGAGGCCAGTTTGTCGCCAATCTGCATCTTGGCCAATTGGATCTTTGAGACAATCTGTTCGGCAACAATCTGGCTACGATGGATGGGGCTTATCTTGTCAAACATTGAAATTGCTGACCTTTTCGTCGGAAGGAATCGCAGTTCCTCAAACTAGCCACCAACGGCTTATTGGTCCTTTTTTTCAACCAACACCTGCCGGGTGTCAAGGTGGCCAAGTGACGTGCCCAGAGCTTTCGCATTTAACTAAGGACACGACAAGCGAAGTCGTTTGGCCGTCCTGACCGTGTTCGCCTCCGGTGGATGAATACGGCGATAAAGACGTCCTTTGCTGGCCGCCCCCAACATAGATCCAGACGCGCTAAATCCAGGCATCCCAACTGGAAGGGTCGCGTTTCGTCACCTTTCACCCATATATCATCCCCTTGAATCAACCAGACGCCCTGCTTCCCCGACGGGAAGCAGGGCGTTTCTTTTTGGAGGGAATGAACATGCTGATTTCCGAGGTTTTTTCTTCGCCCGACCTCGCCGAACTGGCGAAGGCGATGGTCAAGGTGCAACAGGCGCTCAACCCGGCGTGCAAGGACGCCGAGAACCCGTTCGTCAAGAACCGCTACGCCACGCTCAATTCCGTCATCGACGCCTGCCGGGACGCGCTGACCGCGCAGTCCGTCTGGGTGGCGCAATACCCGGTGGCGGCGGAAGCCGGTCATCTGGGCTTGGTCACCAAGCTGGTGCACGGCGATTCTGGGCAGTGGCAATCGTCGATGATGGTGATGCCGCTGCCGAAGAACGACCCGCAGGGCTACGGCTCGGCCCTTACCTACGCACGCCGTTATGGCCTGGCCACCCTGGTCGGCATGGTCAGTGAGGCCGATGACGACGCCGAGGCGGCGATTCCGAGGCAAAAGAACAAGGCCCGGCGGCACCATGCTCCCCAGGCCGAGGCTACCGACCCATTGGCCGGGCTGCCGCGCATCGACGGCGTCGAGTACCGGACCGTCGCCGCCAACAACGGCAAGCTCTGCATCACCGCCTCCGGCAACGTCCGCGACAAGCGCGCCTTCCTTCAGGAGGCGGGCTTCCGCTGGGACGGCAACCGCAAACTCTGGTGGCGCTACGCCGCCTGAACCATCCAAGGTGTCTCATGACCGATCATTCCAGGGCCATTGGCCTGCTGGCGCACGTGGCCCGTGGGCTGCTGCGCCATGACCAAACACGGACGGCCCAGGCGTTGGGCGACCGCTCCACCTATGTCGGGCTCTCCGACGTCGGGCGCGCCGTCTGTGGAGCGGCGTGCAAAAGTCGGCCACCTGAGGGGGTGATCGGCGTCCAAAATTAGGCCAGCCCCTTGATCAGGT
>NZ_JAOTID010000034.1 GCF_026163695.1 Shumkonia mesophila
GTCGGCCTCGATCACCTGAAGATAGTACATGCGCCCGACCAGGGCCGACAGCAGCAGGGCCTTGCCGCCGCCCAGCACGGCCATGCGGCGGGTGAACAGTCTCTGACGATCCTGGTCGCGGTGCATGTCAATCCGCCTTCAGGAAGGCCTGCCGCATTTCAAAAAATTCCACTCTCCGCCGGCTTCGGGTGGGCTGTGAAAACCAGAAGCAGGCCGGCCAGTATCATCGGGGCCGACAGCCACTGGCCCATCGTGCTCCCCCAGGTCAGGAAGCCGATCTGAACGTCGGGCTGGCGAAACACCTCGATGACGAGACGGGACGCTCCATAGCCGATCAGGAAGACCCCGGTAAGGACGCCGGGACGCTCGCGGATGTTCCGAAAGCGGGCGAGCACCAGCAGTAGCAAAAACAGCAGCAGTCCTTCGAGCAGCGCCTCGTAGATCTGGCTGGGATGTCGGGGCAGCGGCCCGCCGTGCGGGAAGACAACGCCCCACGGCGCATCGGTAACGCGGCCGAAAAGCTCTCCGTTGACGAAGTTCGCCAGGCGTCCGAGAAAAAGGCCGATGGGGGCGGCAGCGGCGACTAGGTCGCCGAAGACGAGCAGGGATATCCGTCGCCGGCGACAGAAAATCAGCGTCGCCGTGATCATTCCCAAAAGGCCGCCGTGGAAGGACATGCCGCCCTTCCAGATTTCGATGACGGCAAGCGGGTTCGCGAGAAAATAGTCGCTGTTGTAGAAGAGGACGTACCCGAGACGGCCGCCGAGAATGACGCCCAAGGTGGCCCAGACGAGGAAGTCGTCGATATCCCGGGCGTGCAGTCTCTCCGGCGGCCACTTGGCGAGAAGGCGAATATAGCGCCAACCGAGCAGCAAACCGGCGATGTAAGCCAGCGAATACCAGCGGATCATGAACGGCCCGAACTGCACGAGGACCGGATCGATGTTGGGAAAGGCGATGGCGAAGGTCATGGTTTCGAGACCGGACATGGGTTAAGTGGGAGGAGGGGCGTGCGCGTAAGCGGGCAGGGTCGCGTTCATTGTCCATCTCCGGGCCGCGCGGATAGGACGTCGACGGCGAATTCGATACGCACGTCGCCTTCGTCCGGATCGTTGCTGGCGACAAAGACGTAGCGCTTGATCGGCCCCATGTCCTCGGCGTGGGCATTGGAATCGTAGATGACGCGTAGCACTCCCTGGCCGCCGGCCGGGATCGTCTTCGGTTCCATGACGGCCGTCGTACAGCCGCAAGACGTGCTGACGGACTGCACGTCGAGCGGCGCCTTCCCCGTGTTGCGCACGATCAGGTTGGCCGAGGCAGCTTGCCCCTTTTGAATCGAGCCCATGTCGTGGCGTTCGACAACGTCGATGTCGGGTGCGCCACCGCCGCACGCCGAGAGGAAGCCGATGGTGAGCACGGCAACGACGGACAGGATACGCGCCATGGGATGGCTCCGCGTCAGAACGAGGCGACCGAGGCGTTGACCCAGATCTCGGCTTTCGGGGTGCCGCGGTCGTTGCTTTCGATGATCAGGCCGCGCTGCACGCTCTGGCCGCGGGTGTCGTGGAAGCCGGCATCGAAGCGGATCTTCGCCAGCGCCACTTTGCCCGGAGGAATAACCCGCGCCGAAATGTCGGCGACGGTGCAGCCGCATGTGGTGTAGGCCCGCGCAATGGTCAGCGGGGCCTGGCCGGCGTTGCGGATCACGAAGGTTTGGGTGACCACGTCCTTCGCGCCGATGGTGCCGAAGCTGTGAGACGATCGCGGGATCTCGATGCGCGGCTGTGGCTGGCCGGTCGGCAGGAAGCGGGCGCGCGGCCCGTTCCCCATTTCGTGGACGGCCCGGAAGGACTGTTCGCGCACGACGTCCTCTTGCGCATAACCGGCGTCGGAACTGCCGGCGAATCCGACGTAGGCGCCCGCACCGATGGCTGCGGCGGCGACAAGGGCCAGGAACCCGGTCCGGCGCTTTTTGCGACGGGCGGCATCGGCCTTTTTCGGAAGTGGTTTCTGGGGTTGAGGCATTGGCTGTTCCTCCTAGTCGATGATCCAGGCCAGCATCGCGATGCCGAGAGCGATCATCGCGAGGCCGTACCACAGGCGGATTTGAAGGGAATGGGTGCGTTCCCACTGGGCCCAGGTCTTGGCCGTCGCCCGGTTGCCGGCGGCCAGCAGGATGGCGATCAGCGGCACCACGAACATGATGTTGTAAAGCGCCAGGTAGCCGATGCCCCAGGCCATCGTGGTCTTGGCGTTCAAGAGGGTGATGATGGAAACGTAGATGCCGCCGGAGCACGGAAAGGTGCAGAGGCCGACCAGCAGGCCGGCGCCAATGGTAGCCGGCAGCGTGGCGCGGCCGACCAGTTCGCGGGTACGGGCGTGAGCGAAGGCCGGCATGTGCAGACGGATGGGGAAATTCGGGAAGTAGTATTCCCCGAGGTTGATGGCGCCCAGCGCGATCAGCAGCCAGGACCCGGCCCGTGCCACGAAGTGGGGATCGTCGGAGAACTGTACGGTTCCGAGAATCCCCAGGCCGATGGCGAAATAGACCAGGAAGACCATGCCGATGTAGACGAAGCCCAGCTTAAGGATGCGGCCGCGCGATTGGCGCAGGGTGAACAGGAAGGCAAGCAGCAGCAGGATCACCGCAAACGCGCAGGGGTTGACCGAGTCGACCAGTCCGGTGACGACGACGGCCGGCAGCAGCTGGGCAAGGTTGGCCTGGCCGACCGGCGGCGGCCCCTGCGCGACGAGCGCCTGGGCAAGCGCGGTCTCGAACGGGGTGTCGATGGCAAAGGTCTGCACGGCGCCCCGCCAGGCCCACAGGCGGTATTCGGTGGGATCTCCATGCATGGCCGGCTGCCAGAGGACGAGGCGGTCGGGGCGGGCCGGAGACGCGACGGCGGCGCGGATCAGGTCGGCGGGCACATGGCCGAGGATGACAAGGTGGCCCCGCTCGGTCGGCACGAAGGCGTAGAGGGAATCGGCGACGGAGCGCGGCAGGCCGATGCCGTCGGCGATCTCGAGAAGCCGGCGTCGCTCGTCGGGAACGGTGTAGTCGTGGATCTCCGGCGACGGCGCCAGATTCTGCGATTGGAGAGCCGGCACCAGCACCTGTTTGGTGTAGGGCCAGCAGTCGGCGCAGCCGGCGCTGAAGAAGATGTGCGTGCCTGCCGGATCGGCAGCCATTCCCATCCGCGCAAACAGCGCCACACCCAGGGCGATCAGCAGACCGACAAGCCGTTGTGACATGCGTTTCCTTGCCAAGTGCTCTTATTCCTGTCGCCCGGCGGCGGCATCGCCGCCCATCGGGACGAGGTTTCTTGTTCGATGCGGTTATCTTCCCGAAAGCCGCGTTTTCAAGGCGGGGACGGAAAATGGCGACAATCGACGCCTCAGGGTTTCTCCTCATGGCGGGATGTGATGTGTCGGTGTTCCTTTTGGGACTGCTCGCTGCCGGTGCCATGCCCGTGGCCATGGCCGCCATGCATGAAAAAGTGCATCAGCATGCAGGCGGCAAGCGGCAGGTAGACGAGCGCGTCAACCACATGCTCCCGATGGTTCGTCCACAGCGAGTATCCGCCGACCCCCAGGATGGCGAGCCCGATGAGCCCCACCGGCGACGTGACCACATCGCGCAACGCCATGTCTTTGCCCAATAACCTCATCTGCGTTTTCCTATGGTTTGGTGTTGGAGGGGGAATCGCCTACATCGGCGTGGCGGTGGTGGGGGATAGACGGAACGGCCGAACGCCCAGGGAGATGGGCCGCGCCGTTCAGATAGCTCTCGGGGCCCGCTTCGAAGATTTCCCTGCAGTCCCGCGAGCAGAAGTAGTGAACCTTGCCGGCATGGATGCTGGTCTTTGCGCTGTCGAGGGCGACGGACATGCCGCAGACGGGATCCTTGTGCACGGCCGACGAAGGCAGATTGGCCTGGGAAGCGTCGCGCTTTTCCGGGGTCGTCTTTGGGGTTGGTCCGCAACACCCATGTCCCCCGCCGTGGCCGGCGCTTTTGGCTTGGCCCTGGTCGCCGTTGCGATGGCCGAACATGTGCGAGCCGCAACCGAACCGCATCATCAGGAAGAACAGGCCTCCCCAGAGCAGGTAGGGAAATAGTGATTCCATGTGACGTCTCCATATAGACCGCAGGGCGGTTCTTGGCCCCCCGTCGGCAGGGCTCCGGAACGGCTAGATTTCAAGGCGCCAAGCGGGTCTTCCGGCTTCCTGTCGGGGCTCGATCTGCTGGGCAAGATGCCGGCCGAACGGGTCATCAAATTCGCGGAGATGACGCACCGCCCAAGTCGTGACGACGGAAAAAACTCGCTGGGAGTCGTAGTCCCCGCACACCAGGTTGTTCTTCATGATATCCAGTCTCGCCAAGAGCTTGGCGTGTTCGCCCCGGTGATGGAGGAGGCCCGGAAACCCGACCCGCTCCATCAGGATCTCCTCGCGTTCGAACTTGTGGACGAGGAAGCGCGTGAGGTCATCGATCTTGGGGCAACGGCGTCCAGCGCTATCGCAAGGGAGGCCATGCAGAAATTGCCGTTCGAGAAGGAATTCCAGGCATTCGTTGGAGGTGTCGATTTCGCGAACGCCAGAAGGGGTTCTCTTCGCCCAGGGCAGCGATGTCATGGCGGCAAGGCTCCTTGTTTGCTCGGTCTTTTCGAATGGGCCGCATCACCGGCCTGATCTTTCACCAGCAGGCTTGCTCAGGGGCCCTTCCCTGCGCCATTCGCGAACGAGGGCGACGGCAAAAATTGCCGTTACGATAAGAAGGCCGAGCCAGACCAGTCCGTGGTATCCGACGGATGCCCATAGGCCTTCCATCCATCCACCGTTCATCATTGGTCCGTTTTCCATTCGATGCCTCCTCGCCAGGGGTGACCAGGTTGCCCGAGTTACAGGACGCGGCGGATTTCGCCGGTGTGGCGGTCGGCCGTGTAGCGCTGAACCAGTACGCCATTGCATCCAAAGACGTCGGCGGTGGCGGTCCACTCGTCGATCCGGCGCACCGCGCCGACGCGAAGCCCGCAGCCCGACTTGCCACCGATCTGGCCATTGACGATGCGGGCGGTACGTTTGAGAAAGCGTTCCATGATGGCCTCCCATTCTCTGGTGAATTCCGAACTTCGATGGGGCCATTCAACCGCCGACCTGTAACAGGACTTTGCCGGCGGCACGGTTTTTCGTCACAAAGATTGCCAGTCAGGCGCGTTGGCAAACTCTGTCACAATTTTTTCCGCCGGCCCCTGTCGCGGCGCTCTACATTGAAAACTATCGAAGGCCCCCCAAGTGAAACGGTGCGCCCTTTTTTCGAAAGGGGTGACCGATCGCGAGGCCCGACGGAACGCGTGGGTCGACAGATGAACACGGAACATCCATGGTTGTTGCGGGCGTTACGGGCCCGCCTCGCACCGTCAGCGACGGCGGCGAGAGCCATCTCGGGGGTCGTTTTCATCATTGGCCTGATGATGATCGGCCTCGCCTCGCCGGCGCAGGCGACAGTCGAAAACTCCAGCATATCCGCCGTCGATCAACACGCCATCGAGGTCGTCGCGGCCGCATCGTGCCCGACAGCCGGCGAGGAGTCTGGCGGCCACGCTGGCGACCACTGCTCGGCCCCGTGTGGCTCACCGGTCGCCACGAGTCCGTCCCAGGGCGGTCCTTGGCGTGTCCCCCCAACAACGGATTATGCCGTGGCGGTGTCGGCTCCTATCTCGCCACGGGCGGATGCGCCCGATCCCTTCCCTCCGAGAGTCCCCGTCCACGCTTGATCGCGCGAGGCCCCGGTCTCCGGTCGCTTCGACGCCAAAGCCCCTCATTCAAGGGCGTCAGATGGAATTTGGGAATGTTCGGAGAGTACGATGCAAATGACTTTTCATGTAACGAAACCGCGCACGGAAACCCGTGGCTCCGCAGCCCGGTTGACCGCCGAGCGGGAATTGGAACTGGCCCGGCGATGGAAAAACGCGGGCGACGGCCGCGCCCTGGCCGAACTGGTCACGGCGCACCGCCACCTCGTTCTCGGCGTCGCCAAACGGTTTCGCGGATTCGATCTGTCGTTTGACGACCTGATCCAGGAAGGCAACGCCGCCCTCGTCCATGCGGCGAACCGCTTCGATCCGGAGCGCGGAGTCCGCTTTTCGACCTATGCGACGTGGTGGGTTCGTGCGGCCATCCAGGACTACGTGCTCAACAACCGATCTGTCGTCCGGCGGATCACCAGTGGAGCACACCGCTCACTCTTCTTCCGCCTTCAGCGGTTACGGTACGGTTTGCGGATCGACGGACGGATGGGCGGCGAGGAGCGCGAGCGGGCCGCCACCGCGCTCGCCGTTTCCGTACGCGCCATCGACGAAATGGAAGCCTTCCTCGGCGGCGCCGACGTGCCCGCGATGGAGGAAATCGATCCGGACGTGGCCAACGGTGTCACTCTGGCTGCTGAAGGCCCATCACCCGAGGAAATCGTTGTCGGGGTCCGCGAACGACGGGACCGAAGTGCTTGGCTGCGAAACGCCCTGAACGGCCTCAGCGAGCGCGAACGGGCCATCATCATCGCGCGCCATCTCAGCGACTCTCCCTGGACGCTGGGGGATTTGGGATCGGTTTTCGGCATCAGCGCCGAGCGGGCCAGGCAGGTCGAAAGCGCGGCGTTGTCAAAGCTGCGCAGTTGGGCGGCCGTCAAACCGCTCGACGCGGGTGGCGCGGTCGCGGCCCTGGCGGGGGCGTGATGCTCCCGCCTCCATTTTGCTTGGCGGCCAGACCCGTCTGACCGACGCGCCTGGTACGAATTTCAAGAGAGGGTTGAACCCATGAACGAGTTGACCAGAACCAAGGATCCGGTATGCGGCTTAACATCAACCGCCGAGGAGCCAGAGCCTCCGTTATCCGATCAGTTCACATGTCCCAAATGTTTTGACGACGGACAGATGCGGCACGGGGAAAGCGGACATCGCGGCCGGTCACTGCTTCCGCAGTGATTGACCCAAAGCGGACGCCACTTCCCGCGGCCGAGAGCTGCAGCGGCTGAGTAAAAGCTTCACCGGCTTTCGTCCGGCGGGCTGAAAATTGTTCCCTCCGGTTCAGCCTTCGCTCCGCCCTTCGGCGAAGCGCGTGGCATAACGCATCGCTTCGATGAGGGACTGCGGGTTGGCGGTTCCCTTGCCGGCGCGGTCGAAGGCGGTGCCGTGGTCGACCGAGACGCGGATGATGGGTAACCCCAGCGTGATGTTGATGCCGGCCATCTGGCCCCAGGTATCGGTGGCCTCGTCGTACTTGAAGCCGATCAGCTTGGTCGGGATGTGGCCCTGGTCGTGGTACATGACGACCACGATGTCGAACATGCCGCCGGCCATTTTCGAGAAGATGGTGTCGGCCGGCAGCGGCCCTTCGGCGGCGATGCCCGCTGATCTTGCCTGCTCGACGGCGGGAAGGATTTCGTCCTCGTCCTCGGTGCCGAACATGCGGGCCTCGCCGCAATGCGGGTTGAGGCCGGCCACTCCGATGCGGGGCTTCCCGATGCCCAATTGCCTGAGCGCGGCGTCGGCCAGTTCGATGACCCTGAGCACGCGCGGCGTCTTCACCCGGTCGCAGGCCTCACGCAGGCTGACGTGGGTTGAGACGTGGACCACCCGGAAGGCGCCGTCCGCCAGCATCATGGCGTAATCCTTGGTACCGGTCAGCTTGCCGTAAATCTCGGTATGACCGGCGTAGTGATGGCCGGCGAGGTTGAGGGCTTCCTTGTTGATCGGCCCGGTGACGGTGGCGTCGGCCTCGCCCGCCATGGCCAGTTCGATGGCCTTGGCGACGTAACGGTAGGCGGCGTCTCCCTGTTTGGCGGTGACCCGGGCGTACTGGTGGTCGGCCGGCGTCATGAGGCCGAGATCCAACACGTCGACGGTCCCCGGCCGATAGAGCCCCCCGTCAGGCTTGCCGACGGCGTGGACGGCGAGGCCGAGCTTGCAGACGCGCGCGGCGTCCTCGATGACGCAGGCATCACCGATGACCAGCGGCCGGCAATCCCGATGGATGTCTTCTCTCGCCAGCGTCATGGCGGCGATCTCGGGGCCGATGCCGGCGGGATCGCCCGAGGTGATGGCAAGCAGGGGACGGTATGGGGGCATTGTCGCTTCCTATCCGGACCAGGTGTCGCGCCACTTGAGCAACGCGTCGTCGTCGCCGAAGGCGCCGGGCTTGGTGCCCACCGCCAGTCCCTCGAAGGCGCAGCCGACCACGGTGCCCAGCACCAGGCCGGGGACGATCTCGCGCTCCAGCCTGAGCCCGCGGGCGCCCAGCCGGCCCAGCACGGAAATCGCCGTGTCGCCGCCCGACAGGAACAGGCTGGCCGGGGGCGTGCGCGCCACCAGGGCGGCGATCAGCGCCCCGAAGCCGCCGGCCACCCGCCGGGTGGTGCGAGCCGAGGTCTCGCCGTGCGGGGCGGCGATGCGCACGATGACGTCGCCGGCCGCCAGGGCGTCGGCGAGGTCGGCCAGGTCGTCCTCCTCGGGAACCAGGTCGGTCTTGGCCAGCCGGCCGGCCTCCAGCTCAATCAGCGCGAAGGGGCGGGCGGCCCGCAGCGCCTCGACCTGGCGGCGGGCCCGGGGCGAGGCGGTGCCCAGTGCGATCAGGTGGTGGCCCGGCGCCGCCTTGAGGCGGGCCGTATGCTTCGGCGTCCGGTGCGGCTGGCAGTCGCACAAACCCTGGGCCAGCCCGGCCGAGCCGACCAGCAGCGTCGCCCTGAAATGTTTGAGCGCCAGGCCGGCCACCGTCGCCAAGTGGTCCTCCTCGGCGATGTCGAAGGCGATGTGACGCGCGCCATCCTTGGCCAAGCGGCAGATGGCGGCGATGAGCTTGGCCTCGCTGCCGGCGACGGTCGCCAGCTCGATATGGCCGACCGGGTGATGGCTCTGGGCGGCGATGACCCGCGAGAGCCGGCTTTCCGTGACCGGCGTCGCCGGGTCGCGGCCCATCTCGCTCTCGGCCACCGGCCGGCCGTGCACGAGATGCACGTCCTCGATGGTGGTGCGCCCGACCTTGGGGAAGGCGGGCGCGATGAAGCTCAGCTCCAGGCCCAGGGTGTCGATCAGGGCGTCGGCCTCGGCCCCGATGTTGCCGCGCAGGCAGGAATCCACCTTCTTGAACACCCGGCCCGGCCGCCACAGGGTCAGCCGCTCCGCCGCCAGCCGGATGCGCGCCCTGGCCTGGGCCGCCGGCAGCGCCCGGCTCAGGGTATGCACCGCCAGCACTTCGGGGATCCTCCCGCCGGGCTTGGCCGCCAGCCCGTTATCGGCCATCAGCAGCACGTGCGGATAGAGCGCGCGGAACTGGATGCCGGTGTCGGCCGCTCCCGTCAGGTCGTCGGCGATGACGGCGATTTCCAGCATCCCACCCCTTCAGAAGGCCTTGATCGGCAGCAAGGCAAGCACAATGGAGCGTGATCTGGTCCGCTGGGGATTCCAGCTTCCACCGAACATCTGCCGCGGCTGCTCCGATTGGGGCGACTACTCCGCTTCTTTGTCCTTTGCCGCCGCCGTGCCCACAATCTCGATCAGAGCCCCTTCCGCTAGCGCCGCCCCAACGCAGGCACGCTGTGGCCACAATCGCCAGTCACTGCCGATCCACTCGTTCCATACCTCATCCATCGCCGGCTTGTCGGCCATGTTCTCCAGAAAGATCTGAACCCGCAGCAGCCGCGAGCGGTCGCTGCCAGCTTCGAAAAGGGTCTGACTGATCTTTTCGAGAAGTGCTCTCGTTTGGGCCCGGATGTCGGGACCAGCCTCTTCCGCCGTGCCCACGACATACACGATGCCGGCGTGGCGTACCGCCTTGTTCCGACCGACCGCCTTTCCGCGAAAGCGTTCGATATCCATGGCCGTTTCCTTTGCGATTCCCGTTTCTCAGGCGATATAAATCTTAACCAACGTTGGGCAGGTAGACTCCGTCGGCAACCAACCGATGTTGCAGGGCTTTAACGTCGAGGGCACGCGGAGTCACATCCGCCTGCATGGAGAGCGCGGCAGCCGTCCCGGCTGCCTGGGCGGCCGCCATCATCACTGGAACACTCTTGGCCAGCCCCAGCCCCCCGTGCGTCGCCGAATAGCATCGCCCCGCGACCAGCAGGTTGTCGATTTCCTTGGGCACCACCACGCCGTATGGCACTTCGTACTCGTGCCATTCCTTCTCCGCAAACTCGTACGTACTGCCCTCGGCACCCTCTTCGCCGTCCACCGGATGCGGATGACCGCTGCCAGCGAAGGCAATGGCGGACCGGAATATGGCGTCGTCAAAGGTCTTGCCGGCCAGGATCTCCTTGGCGTCGAGGACATACTCGCCGACGATGCGACGGCTTTCGCGGATTGCCACCCATGGGCTCGTCGTCACGATAAAGGATTTGGCAAAACCGGGGATATGATCGGTCAGGAAACGGTGAACGGACAGAAGCTGCTCACGCAACATCAGGTCGGCGCGCGTCCGATCGGCCGGATCCAGCGGATCGTAATGGATCGCCCTCGGCATGTTGACGTAAACCAGCTGCTTGCCGTCGCCGGCCGGGACCGTCCCGAAACGCGTGTACTGGACCTTCAGGCCATAATCGTCGGCATAGCGGCGGGTAATGTCGAAGAATCCGGTTACCCGGATCGCCGGCCGAACACCCTCCTGCAAGATGGTCCGGTTGAGACCCATGCCAAACTGGTCGGGATGGGCCTTCACGTAGGCGATGACGGCATCGATGTCGACCCCGCCCAGCATGAAGGTCATGTTGAGTGGCTGCACCCGGTGATCCGACTCGCGGCCGATTTCGAAGGGAACCCCGGCCCGCGCCGCGACGTCGGCATCGCCGGAACAGTCGACGATCCGCTTGGCCAGCAACGCCTGGCGCCCGGCCTTCGCCTCGACGACGAGGCCGCGGATTGCGTTGTTCTCGACGATCGCATCCGAGAACGGCGTATAGAGCCGGACCTCGGCACCCGCCTCGATCAGTTTCTTCAAGGCCAGATGCTTGAACATTTCGGGATTGACCGGCGAGGAGCCGTCGGTGCGGATGAACCCGCCCATGCGCACCAGGTCGGTGACAATCTCGCCGGTGATGCCGCGGATGAGCTGTTTGCGGGCGTGAAAAAACGAGGGTTGCCCGAAGTTCAACTGGTAGCCGTGCGTAATCTCGCCGCCGAGGAAGCTGGATGCCTCGATAAGAAGGGTCTTGGCGCCCGAGCGGGCGGCCGCGATCCCGGCCACGATGCCGGCACATCCCCCGCCCACCACAATGACGTCGAATTCGCCGACGACGGGGACCGTTCGATGCTCGACAACCGCATCCCCTTCAAGGGAAATGCGCTGCTCTCCTGTAGTAGTCATGGTCACTTCCTCCACGTCCGCTTGCGTTGATTTCTGTCGAGGCCTTGATTGTTCGAATGAGGGACGGCTTCGGCAGACCGCCCACCCTTGGATCGCAGGCATCCAATGGCCATGGATTCCCGGAAAAACGGAGCCGGGCGAACGCGGCGTAGCGTCCGCCCGGCCGAAGTCGTCGCTACTTCGTTGGAAGGCCGAGTTCCTCGTATGCGCGCTTCGCGCCGGGATGCAGCGGGAACACCGTCTGCGTGCCGGCCAGCTTCGGATCGAAGGTTTCAAACGAGGGCAACGCCTGGACTTTGTTGGGGGCGCTGAGGACCGTCTTGGTCAACTTGTAGACCAGTTCCGCATCCATGCCCTCATGGACGAAAACAACGTGGTCGTAGGCAACCGAGAGAATGGGGGTCTGCAGGCTCTTGTATTGGCCGATCGGATGGTCGGCACCGATATAGCCGTACTCCCCGGCCAGCATCTCGGTCTGCTTCGCGTCGAGAGCAAGCCATTTCAACCCCTTGACGGACGCATCCATGTCGAGAACGTCGGATGCCGGCACCGGCATGGCATTCACGAACACGTCGGCATGGCCGTCGATGATCAGTTTGGCGGCATCGGAGGTGTTGTTGAAGGACACCTTGCCGCCCCAGTTCTGCAGGTCGTCGTAGCTGACGCCATACAACTGCAGCAGAATCCTCGTCATTGATTCCGCGCCACTCCCCTTGGTCTTCAACGCCCAATGAGCCTTCGGCTTGGCGGCAAGGAACTGACCCAGCGTGGTCACGCCGGCAGGCACCGCTTGCGGCCGCACGATGAATTCCGCCCACGTCAGATTATTGACACGCCACAATGCCCGCAGGTTCTTGATGCCGCCGGGCGCACGCTTCTCGAAGTCGCCTTCGCCCACCATCGCATCGCGGGCCAGCGGCAGGGTGCTCCAGCCCATCGCCGTGTTCGGATCGGACGCCGCAACCTTCAGCGGGTTGGTCATCGACCCCCCGAGAATGGCAGAAACGTCAAGGTTGGGAATCGCCTGTTTCCACTGCTCGATCCACACGACGCTCGGCTCCATGTATAAGCCGCCGACAGATCCCGTGTGGAACGTGATGGTGTTCTTGTCCGCAGCGACACCCGCCGTCGCACAGAGGGAGGCTATCGAAATGCCGAGTGCAATTGATTTGATTTTGCTCTTAATCATCGTGTATCTCCCATTCACGCAAGATTTCGTGGTTTCTTTACATAAGTATTTCTCTACATAAGTAATTGCGGCTTTTCATGGTCCGTCTTGAGCTTTTTTTGTCTTGATTTCTGAAAGAGTTGTATCGCAATGACCG
Source organism: Shumkonia mesophila (assembly GCF_026163695.1). Lineage (NCBI taxonomy): Bacteria > Pseudomonadati > Pseudomonadota > Alphaproteobacteria > Rhodospirillales > Shumkoniaceae > Shumkonia > Shumkonia mesophila. The sequence continues at coordinate 12,681 of NZ_JAOTID010000034.1, forward strand.
TACCCAACCCGGCGATTCCACCGATGTCGCTTGGCAGGCCCGGCACGAGAAGCGACAACGCAGCCGCCAGCAGGACAATGCGCAGGGGCCAAGATGTCCTGGTGATCAGATACCCCACGGTGCAGCCGACCATGGAAATGATGCCGATGACCGCGGTGACGAGGGCCCACAGCCCATGAACGACCCCCTGCCCCACGATGTTGAGATAGACGGGATCGTGAATGATGATGAAGGGAATGAAGTAGGCCGGCAGGGCGATAATGAACCCCTGAAGGCCGGTCTTCATGAAGTCGGTTTCGGCAATCGAGGCGGCGGCGAAACTAGTCAGACACACCGGCGGCGTGATCAGCGCGACGACGCCGTACATGAAGATGAACATGTAGGCCGTGAAGGCGCTGACGCCAAATTCCATAAGCGCCGGGGCACCGAAAACCGAGGCGATCAGAAAGGCCCCGACGGGCGGCAGCCCCATGCCCAGTACGATCGTTGTCAAGGCGACGAGCGCACACACGATCAGGAAGTTTCCCTGCGCCAAGGTGATGATCATGGCACTCGCCTTGAACACGGTTCCGGTCGAACTGAGGGCCGACACCGCGAGCCCGGCGGCAACCAAGGTCACCGTCAACGAAACGACGCGCGATACGGCCGTCTCGATCGCCTGAACCAGATCCTTCCACGTCATGCGGGTGGCCGGCCTCAGCAAGCTCAGCATGAGCACGGAAAGGGCGGCAACCGTGGCCGAGAAATGGGCTGTGTATCGCTGTGTCAGCAGGAAGATGAGTATCGCGATGGGGAGGAGCAGGTGACCGTAGTCGCGGAAAGTCGATGTCATCGACGGCAAGGTTCCTTCGCTCCGGAAAACGCCGATCCCCAGCCTGTTCGTCTCCATATGCACTGCCGCATAGACGGCAAATATGTAAAGTAACGACGGAACGAGCGCCGCCATCGCCACGTCAAGGTAACTGGTACGTGCGTACTGCGCGATGATGAACGCCGTGGCACCCATGATCGGCGGGATAATCTGCCCCAGAGCCGAGGCGACGGCCTCCACGGCAGCCGCGAATTCGGGTCTGAACCCGGCCCGTTTCATCATCGGGATGGTGACCGATCCGGTGGCGTAGACATTTGCCACACCGCTTCCACTGATGGCCCCGAACAACGCGCTCCCGATCACCGAAGCTTTGGCCGGGCCGCCGCGGGCGTTCTTGGTCACCGCCTCTGCCAGTCGCGTGAAAAACTCGGTCCCCCCGGCCGCCTGCAGGAAGGCGCCGAGAAAGATGAACATCAGGACTTCGGCCAACGCCAAGGACGTCAGCGACCCGAACAGACCATTGGTCGACAGGAAGAACTGCTCGAGCAGGACCTGCGCCTCAATGCCCGGATGGCGCAGGAAGCCAGGGAAGAGATAGCCGAAGATTGTATATAAGATGAAGGATACGACGAGAATGACGAGGGTATTGCCCACCATCCGGCGGGTCAGCTCGAGTATCAGCAGGATCGCGGTGACACCGAAGAACCAGTCCGCCATGGTAACGTCGTCGAAGTAAATGAGGCGCGTTACGATGCGGTCGTACTCGATCTGGATATAGATCGCCTGGGCGATCCCGAGCGCTGCCAAGACCCAGTTGAGGATGGTGAGGGCTAGGTTCCGCTCGCCCTTTTCGGACCCGACGCCGGCCCCCAGGAAGCCCAGGAAAATGACGAAGCCAACGAAAATCGGGCGAACCACCAGCGGCTCGGGCATGCCGGCCACGGCCACCCAAATGAAGTAGCCCGCCATGATGACGGAAGTCGCCCGTATCAGGATCGCCTTGAAGTCTGTGTATGTTGCCACGGATGCCGCCCCTCATGCATGTGCCAAGTCCCACCCAACCTACTTCACGGCAGCCCGGCACTCCCCACCGTCGGCCAACCTTTCGCCTGCCTCGCCGATATCGATGTCCTGGGCACGGAGGCTCTGCTGCAGGTCGGCGACCTCGATCACGGAGGGCGACATGTCACGTGACGCGGCCAGCGCCGCGGCGACACCGGAAACCTGTCCCGTGACCAGGCAACAGTATTGGCCGCGAGTCCACATGTCGGCATCGTGCGTGACCGACAGCGTGCGACCGGCAACCAGGAGCCCCTCGACTCGATTGGGCGTGAATATCCCCCACGGCAGTTCGAACCATGTCAGTTGCGTCGTCGCCGTGCGGTAAACCGCGTCGCCCGGCGCGCCCTCGCCTCCGTCGGCCTTGTGCCAGTCGCGTCCCGCAGCCATGTGGCGCCAGATGCGGACGACGCTGTCCGGCCAGCGACGCTGTGACTGGAAGTCATCCTGGCTGACCAGCTTTGGGCCCCGCGCCCGACGGGTTTCCCGCACCCCAATGTTGGCCGAGGAGTCGATCACCCAAGCTTTCTCGAAACCGGGAATGTACTTGCGAATGACGTCAAACACCATCCGGTTCTGGCGCCGCGCCTGAAGGTCCGCGCGCGTGATGTCCCAGGCATTGGTTCCGTCAACGCCGTAGACACGTGAGTTGTTGACCATCACAACACCGCGAGCGACGTCAATTCCCTCCATCCGGATGTAGTGGATTTCGTCGGGCAGTTCACCGGCCGCCCGAGCCTTCTCGGCGATGTCGAAAAATCCCGACAGCCGGACCAAGCCGTGGTCGATGTCCAATATGTGGAAATTCGGATCGGCGGTGAAGTTTTGGGGGTTCTGGCGGCAATAGTCGACGGCTCTCTTGATGTCGACGCCACCAAGGCGAAACAACACCGACATCGGGCGCATCTTGCCGTCCTTCTCGCGGCCTTTGACGTGCTCGCCGCCGGCAAGCGCGACGATATCGGCATCCCCGGTCGTATCGATCACCGTCTTTGCCAGGATTGCTTGGCGCCCCGACTTGTTTTGGACGATCACGCCACGGAGTCGGTTACCCACCATGATAGGATCGACCACCCAGGTGTAATTCAGGATCTCCGCGCCAGCCTCGCTGATCAGCTGGACGCTCAGTTCCTTGAACTGTTCCGGGTTGAATGGAAACGTCGGTCCACCAACCACGCCTGCGCCCTGTTCGGCAAGCTTGTGGGCGATTTCCTGTGCGACGCCGGTCATGCGTTCCACCGGAACGTTCCATGTGTTCATGAGCGTCGCCGTAGCGGCACCGCCAAGCCCGGCATTCCGTTCCACAATCAGCGTCCGGGCGCCCGCTCGCGCCGCGCCCAAAGCGGCTCCGATCCCCGAAAGGCCGCCGCCGCACACCAGGACATCCACCTCGCGGACAATCGGCGTCGCGCGCGAAGGTTCTCGCACGACCTTTTCATTCGTAAGGATCTCGGATTCCGTCATATCTGATTCTCCCGCATTTGCTTTGGCATCCCAGGGCAACACCGGCGTAACCGGCCGCAAGTTCGCTCTTGCTTTGTATACCGATATACCAGTATACATTTTTTGTCCATATTGCTTTTTGCACCGGGCTCCGTTATGGGCAGGAACCGACGGAATCCTTAGTGTTTTTCGGGAACCCTGCGATGTTAGATCTTGTGCGATATAGGCCGAGACAACTTGGCGGCTCGATCAGGTTCGGCATGGAACCCTCTCTTGTGGTCGGACCGGCACGCCATGCCCAGAAGTAGGGCCCGCACAGATGGTCCAGACAACGGGTTCAGTCTGGAGCCGATTTCCGACCAGCCGTCCTTCGTGCCTCTGCGACACGCCGTTCTCGAAAGGTTGAGGAGCGCGATTCTCGAGGGCTTATTGCCGCCGGGCCTAGTCCTGAGCGAAAGTCGCCTGGCAGCGCAACTCAACGTCAGTCGCACCCCTCTTCGCGAAGCCCTTCGCGTTCTGGAAAGCGAGGGCTTGGTCGCCGTAGGGCGTGGCCGAAAGATGATCGTTACCGCGCCGACGCCAAGGGATATCGATGAAATCTACAGCATTCGATCACTGGTGGAGGCGGAGGCTTTGCGGCGCATCACGCCGTCCGACGCCGAGATCATCGAGAAGCTCGAGAATTGCATCGCTCGCGGGGCCGACGGCCTGAAAAGCTCTGGGTCCCGCGCCCTCACTGATCCACAGAACGATTTCCACCTCGTTCTGGTATCGATCCTGGACAACCGTCGCCTTCAGGACTTCCTGAACTCGGTGTATGGACTCGCAACCAGTTTCCGGTTCTTGTCGATGGAGGAAGAAGGAGAAGCCCGCGCCGCCATGCGGGACCATATGGAAATCCTCGCCTTTCTGAAGCTGGGGCGGACGGAGGATGCCATAGCCCGCCTCAAGGACCACATTCGCGTGTCGCGAGAGAATCTTAAGCAAAGACTTTACAAAACTTGAATTTGAAGTAGTCGATGCCAGGGACAGCTTGAATGGCATTGAGGTTGTCGGGGGCTTTACTTCTCTTCGATGATGGCACCGGCCTCCGCTTGTCCTCGTTATGCCGGCACGCCTGCTTGGTGAAAGCTGGTGTCGCCGCCGAGTGTCTCCTGGCTGAGCTGAGAACCCGGTCGCTTGCTCAGCAACATCCGCTTTCGAGGCGGCTCGCAGCCGCACGAACGGCGATGATGGGCGCTACCTTGTCGCGAAGGGGCCGAGGAACGAACCCGCTGCGCGGGATGGGTGCGAGCGGTGAGGTAGCGGCAGGCCGTCGATCATCGGGTCCCGATTGAGCGTCGCCCGGCCGAGGTGGACCATTTGGCTCCTTTCAACCAAGAGGAGCCAGACGATGAACGAGTCCATTTCCGCGGTCCCTGTCAGCCCGTTGCGCCAGCGGCTGATCGACGACATGAACATGCGCCGGTTCTCGCCGGAGACGCAGCGCAACTACCTTCGCGACATGGGTCGGTTTGCCACCTTCGTCGGGCGGTCGCCTGATCGGGCGACGGCGGAAGATCTGCGCCGGTTCCAGATCGAGCAGGGCGAGGCCGGGATGCCGGCGCCGACCATGAACAGCATCGTGTCGGCACTGCGTTTCTTCTTCACCCATACCCTCGATCGGCCCGATCTCGCTCGCAAGCTGGTGCGGGTGAGGCATCCGCGCAAGCTGCCCGTGGTGCTGAGCCGGGACGAGGTAGCCCGTCTGCTCAACGCGACCACCTGCATCAAGCACCAGGCGGCGCTGTCGGTCGCCTACGGCGCCGGCCTGCGCGT
>NZ_JAOTID010000035.1 GCF_026163695.1 Shumkonia mesophila
CGTCAAAACATTTGGGACATGTGAACTGATCGGATAACGGAGGCTCTGGCTCCTCGGCGGTTGATGTTAAGCCGCATTCCGGCGATGGGACAAGCGGCGGTTTTGGATGGTCAGTTTCTTGATCGCGTTTCTTCGTTCGATGATGTCGCGATCCCGTCCGAAGTAGACGTCGGCGGGGGTGAGGTTGCCCAGACTTTCGTGGTAGCGATGGTCGTTGTAGTGCCGGACGAAAGCGTCGATTTGACCTTCGAGGTCGCCGGGCAGGTAGTAGTTTTCCAGCAGGATGCGGTTTTTCGGGGTCTGGTGCCAGCGTTCGATCTTGCCCTGGGTCTGGGGATGGTTCGGCGCACCGCGAACGTGATCCATGCCCTGGTCCTCGAGCCATTGTGCCAGGTCGCCGGAGATGTACGACGACCCGTTGTCACTCAACAGCCGGGGTCTGTGCATGACGTCGGCGTGGTCGCAGCCCGAGGCATCCAGCGCCAGCTTCAGCGTTTCCGTGACGTCCTCGGCCCGCATGGTCGTACACAGCTTCCAGGCGATAATGTAGCGGGAATAGTCGTCCAGGATCGTCGACAGATACAGCCAACCCCAGCCGATGACCTTGAAGTACGTGAAGTCCGTCTGCCAGAGCTGGTTCGGGGCCGTGGTCTTGTCCTTGAACGCATCCGCCGCCTTGATGACGACGAACGCCGGGCTGGTGATCAGATCGTGGGCCTTCAAAAGCCGATACACCGAGGCTTCCGAGACGAAGTAGCCCTTGGTGTCGATGAACTTCACGGCCAGTTCGCGTGGGCTGAGTTCCGGCTCCTCCAGCGCCAAGTCGACGATCTCGCGGCGGACATCGTCGGAGATCCGGTTCCAGACCCGGCCCGGACCGCTATCGCGGTCCTCAAGGCCGGCGAGGCCGAACGCGCGATGACGATCGTACCACCGGTAAAATGTCATCCTCGGGATCCCCAGCTTCTCCAGCGTTCGCCGGATCGGCAGATGCGAATGTTCGACCAGGCGGATGATCTCCAGCTTCTCGGATGCAGGATACCTCAACAGGCAACAATTTGCATCCGCGAGCATCCAACATGTGGTGCGACAACATTGTCGTTTCACGCTGAACCTCCGTGACGTCGAGGACCTTCTCGCCGAACGCGGCTCGCCATGAGATGGGGCAGTATAAGAGCGATCGCGCCGAAAATTCGCATCCGCCGGTGTGCCGACGAGAACGAAAGATGCAGGGTCTTAGAGCACACCATTCAGCCCCCTACCGAAAGCGGTAGGGGGCTTACTCAAACCAACTGGCTGCTAGCTTAAACGGCCAGCCACTTCTCCCGCAGGGTCTGGTCGACCGCGCTCAGGAACTGTCTGGTCGTCATCCACGGCTGGCCGGGGCCGACCAGCATCGCCAGGTCCTTGGTCATGACGCCCGACTCGATGGTCTGCACGCAGGCCGATTCCAGGGCCTGGGCGAATTGACGGACTTCGGGCGTGCCATCGAAGCGGCCGCGGAAGTCGAGCGCCCGCGCCCAGGCAATAATGGAGGCCACCGGATTGGTCGACGTTTCCTTGCCTGCCTGGTGCAGGCGGTAATGCCGCGTGATGGTGCCGTGCGCCGCCTCGGTCTGCACGGTGCGACCATCCGGCGTCATCAGGATCGAGGCCATGAGGCCCAGGGAGCCGAAGCCCTCGGCCACCATATCCGACTGGATATCGCCGTCGCGGTTGCGGCAGGCGTAGACGAAGCCGCCGGAGGACTTGATGGCGAAGGCGGCCAGTTCGTCGACCAGCCGGTGCTCGTAGAAGATGCCCTTGGCCTCGAAGCGGGCCTTGAATTCGGCCTCGTAGATGCGCTGGAAGATCTCCTTGAAGCGGTTGTCATAGACCTTGAGCGCGGTGTTCTTGGTGCCGAGATAGACCGGGTAGCCGACGTCGAGGCCATAGGTCATCGAGGCGCGCGCGAACCCTTCGATCGAGGAATCGAGGTTGTACATGCCCAGCGCGATGCCGGAGCTGGGAAACTCCAGCACCGTATGCTCAATGGTCTCGCCGCCGGCCGTGGGCTGGAATCGGATGGTCACGGTGCCGGGGCCGGGCACCAGGAAATCGGTCGCCGCGAATTCGTCGGCGAAGGCGTGGCGGGCGACGATAATCGGCTTCGTCCACCCGGAAACCCGGCGCGGCACATTCCTGCAAACTACCGGTTCGCGGAAGAGCGTGCCCCCGACGATGTTGCGTACGCCGGCATTGGGCGAGGGCCAGGCCTTCTTCAGGCCGTACTCCTCGACCCGCGCCCGATCGGGGTTGATGGCGGCGCACTTGACGCCGACGTGATGAATCTTGATGGCCTCCGAGGCCTCGGCAACCACCGCATTGTCGGTGGCGTCGCGATGCGGCAGGCCGAGGTCGTAGTAAAGCAGGTTCACGTCGAGATAGGGGAGAACCAGCGTCTCCCTGATCCAGCCCCAGACAACGCGCGCCATCTCGTCGCCGTCCAGTTCGACGATGGGATTGGCGACTTTCACCTTTTTCATGCGTAGTTCCTCCATATCCGGGAGCAGCGGTACTCACGGGCAATCTTCTCATTGAATTCAAGGTGTGGCGGACTGCTGTACCATTGCCAACGGACCAACAGTCCGCCGCCCTTTGCCCAAGCAGGTAACAATCCGCCAGCGGGGAAGTCACTGGCGGCCGCCGTCGCGGGTTTCCTAGCTCGGCAAATGCCCCCATAGGTCAAGGATCAGCTTCGCTCCCGGGACGAACATCGACTCGTTCACTTTCACCGCGGAATAGGGCAAAGCGTCGTTGCCAATGACTTGCCTCCAAGCATTGCAGGCTCCAGCGAAGTCGCCGAGATCCGCGTGGAAATGAATGGCCCGGGCGACGTTCGCAAGGTCCGTTCCCGCCGCAGCAAAAATCTTTTCGGCCTTCCGTAGGATGTCCGCCGTCTGAAGCTCAATTCCGCTCTTGTAGTATGGCGCCGTGGGCTCAGGACGCGCCTCCGGCACCAAACCGCCCTCGTCAACTGCCATCAGACCAGCCACGAACAGAAGGTCGTCCAGCCGCCTCGCCGGCAGCATCCGATTCGAGATCAGCGGGACGTCGCACTTCACATCCTGGACGCGGGCCTTCGCGCGTGTTGATGCCGCGATGACGTTGATCTCGATTGTTGCTTCCTTGGTCCCAAGGGCTGGATGGCGCACCGGGACGACCGTGGTCGGCGGGACGGCGCTCTCGAAGGCGTCGCACCACACCTGCATGAACATCGGGAAATCCTCGGGATGGCTGAGGTAGACCTGGGCCTTCAGAATCAGGTCGAGACTGCTTCCCGCCGCCTCCAATGCCGGCTTCAAGCGGTGCTCCACCATGTAGCGCGTCTCCAGTCTGATACGGGTGCCTCTCCAGAACTGGGTATCGGGAACCCGCGCCTGCGGAGCGATGTCCCCGGAATCGTCGCGAGCGAGTTGCCCCGCCACGAAGACGAGATCATCGACCAGCAGGCAAGGTGCATATCCAGATTCCGCCGGGCCGCCGACCTTCTTGGGCGCGAGGGGCTCGGCCTTGATGTTGCTTTCCTTTGTGAATGCCAGGGCCTGCACCTCAACCAGGGCGTCCTGATTCATCAAACCGTCGACGATGATTGACGTACTCGGTGCAACAACCTTGCCGAGGGCTTGGCGCCTCACCGAGTGATAGGGGTCGACGGTTCGCCAATCCGGGTAGTACTGGTCGACCCGAACCACATTGGCGAGCGAACTATTTGCCGCGGCGAACCCGTCACCCAGGATGTCGAAGATGAACCGGGCCTCCCGTTCCGCCCTTGGAGGCGCGTTGAGTGGGCGGTCCTCTCGGAGGACGGATGGGTGCACCACGCCGTGCTCGTCAAGCGCCCTGATCCCGTTGGCGAAAACCCACCGCCCTGCCTTGACAAACGACGCGTGGGGCTTGTGGCCTACCCCATAAGTGCGCAGGCCCATTTTCTCTATTGCCATTTCTCTTTCCTCTTAGTCAGACCGGGGGATTACGCTTGTGCCGCCGCGGCAGCCGTCGCCCGTCGTGCCCTGATTTCCCGATAGACGCCCAGGATGACGACGGCGATTGCCAGCACGATGAAGACCGCAGAGATCGGGCGGCTGAAGAAGATGGCCAACGTGTCTTCCGGAAGCATCAGGGCCGATCGCAGGCTTTTCTCGATGATGGGGCCTAGAACGATGGCCATGGCCATCGCCATGACGGGATAACCGCCCTTCTCCATCACGTAGCCGATGATGCCAAACGCAATGCTGATCCAGAAATAGTAGACATGCCCCGCGCTGATCGCCGGACCGGTGATGGCCAGGATCAGGATGACGGGGACAATGTAGCGCTGGTCGGCTTGCGTCACCTTGGCCACCAACGGGGCAAACCGCATACCGATGACCAGGAATATCAAGTTGGCCAGAACCATTGTCATGAAGATGACGTAGACAAGCGTCGACTCCTCGTGAAACAGGGCGGGACCCGGGATCAGGCCGTGAACCAGCATGGCCCCCAGAAGCATGAGCGTATTCACGTCTCCAGGAATGCCCAGCGTGAGCATCGGAATCAATGCCCCGCCAGTGACCGCGTTGTCGGCGCTCTGGGCCGCGGCGATGCCTTCGGGGCACCCTGTCCCGAATTCCTCGGGATTCTTGCTGCTTCGTTTTGCCTCCCCGTAAGAGATGAACGCCGCCATCATGGCGCCGGTGCCGGGCAAGATGCCGATGATCGTGCCGATGACACTGGAACGCAGGATCGTGCGCCATAGGCTCTTGATGATGGGAATGACGTCGCGGAAGCTGCTGCGCACGGCATGGGAGACGGCTTGACCCCTGGCCGGATCAAACAGCAGGCGGAATCCCTCGGCGACGCAGAAAAGACCAATGGTCGCCGGGACCTCCGGCACACCGATCATCAGGACGGGAACATCAAAGGTGAAGCGGGGGTAGGGCGCGATGGGATCGATGCCGATAGTCGCCACCAACAGGCCCGCTCCCGTGGCGATGATGGCCTTAAGGATCGACTTGCTGGACGCCGCAAATACCACCGCGATGGCGAAAAGGCAGAGAGCGAAATATTCCGGCCCCGCGAACGCTGTCGCCACCACCGACAGAGGCACCGAAAGGAAAATCAGGACGGAGGCGCTGAACAAGCCGCCCATCGCCGAGGAAACTACCGAAACGGTTAGCGCATATCCCGGCTTGCCCGCACGGGTCATCGGGTAGCCATCGAGTGCCGTCACTGCAGCGGCCGGCGTCCCCGGCAAATTCATCAGGATGGCCGGAATGGAGCCGCCGTACATGGAACCGCAGTAGATGCCGAGAAGGAGGGTGAACGCGGCATATTTTGAAAGCGCGAATGTAAATGGAATCAGCAGTCCAATCGCGATGGTCGACGTGAGTCCCGGAGCAGCTCCGACGAGAATGCCGGCAACGACGCCGCCGACCAGAGTGCCGAGGCCTTCCGGTGAAAGAACGATTAAGAGAGCTTGAAGGAATTGTTCCATCTCGGCACCTATTCGAACAGAAATCCCTTGGGGAGAACGGCACCGAGTACCCACGCGTATCCAGCGTAAACACCCGCGCTGCTCAAGACTGCGGTGATCATGGAGCGGACCAGATTGACCCCGGAGATCATCATGAGGATGATCACGAACAGGAAAGTGGCACCCGCGAAGCCCACGACATCAATGGCCGCTGGAAGCAAGATGACCAAGGCGAACGAGAAGATCTTGGTTTTGTCGGCGATAGCAGCTGACCACCAGTCTGCTGCCGTCCCGCGCCTCCCTTTGCTGGGTGACACGGGCTTGCGCGTTACAAGGTGTTGGACCCCGTACAATGCGCAGGCAAAACCTGTCACCACCGCCACGATGCGAGGATAAAGGGCCGGCCCACCCGGATCGGCCGCCAGATGCGGGAACTCGAACGTGATCCCGAAAAAGACGACGCTCATGGAGAATGCGACCAACGCGACGATAAGTGCCATCATTTTCTTATCCTTGGCGGGGGAAGGGATCGGCCCCACCCCCGCCGAAGAGGATCCTCTACTTGCCGCCTTGCAGGATTTTAGTGACCTCGACGATGCCGACCTGCATCTGTTGGAGTGACTCCTTCAGTTCCTGGCCGCTCTTGGCGTAGAGATCGAGGCCAAGGTTCCCGAGACCTTTGACGAATTCGGGATTGGCCCAGACCTTCTCCGCCGCTGCGGCGAGCGTTTTCTTGACGTCTTCCGGCACGCCTGCCGGGGCGCCGATCCCATAAGGCTGCTCCCAGACGACGTCATAGCCGGAGGCCTTGACGGTCGGGATGTCCGGGTAGTCGGCAGGCGGGTTGCTGCCGAAGTAGCCAAGGAAGCGGAGCTTCCCTTCCTTGACGTAAGGCACTGCCGGCCTGACGTAGCTACTGATCACGTCAACATGGCCGCCGAGAATGGCTGCGTTCATTTGCGGCGAGCCGTCGTGGGCGATGGCGCGCACGTCGATACCCGCCAGCTTCGCCCAAAGGATCACCGGCTGGTGGTGGACGCCGCCAATGTCGGAAACTCCGATGGTCCGCTTGCCGGGATTCTTTTTGGCGTCTTCGACAAAATCCTTCAGCGTCTTCCACGGGCTGTCGGCACGCACAATCAATATGGGCGACTGGACCGCGAAGCCTGCAATGAAGTCGAAGTCCTTGATGTCGATGGGAGCTAGCTTCGTCGGGGCAAACTTCGGCAGATCGCCCTGGGCCGTCAGTAAGGTGTAGCCATCGGGACGAGCCTGTTTGGCCGTCATGTAGCCGATGCTGGCGCCGCCGCCGACCACGTTATTGATGACGATGGTTCCGTCGATTTCCTTCTCGAGATACTTGGTGAACGTCCGGGTCGCCGTATCGGCGCCACCACCCGCCGGCCACGTCACGATCCAACTGACCGGCTTCGTTGGATAGTCCTTGGCCAGAGCAGCGCCCGAGACCGCCAGCACAGCTGCCGCTGCTGCGCCAACAAACAGGCTGCCTGTGCTACTCCTGAAGGTTTTGAGACCCTTTTTCATCGCACTCCTCCTGATCGAGAGGCACCGAGACTATCCTCGAGCCTCGCTGTTCTTGTCACTGCGTACGCGGGGACTGATGCGTCCACCGCACATTTCAAACTTTCTCCTCGACGATCGGGTTGCGCATGAGGCCGAGATCGCCGATCTCGGTCTCCATCACGTCCCCCGGCTCCATGAAGGTCGGCGGATTGCGGTCCTTGGCCAGCCCCCCGGGGGTTCCAGTCGCCACCACGTCGCCCGGCTCCAGCGTGAAAACCTGCGAGCAGAACGACAGCAGCTGCGGCACGTTGTGGACCAGCTCGCGGGTGTTCGAGCTTTGCAGTACCCGGCCGTTGACGCGAAGCTCGACCTTGAGGTCGTGCGGATCGGCCACCTCGTCGGCGGTGACCAGGCAGGGCCCCATCGGCGCGAAGGTGTCGAAGCCCTTGCCGCGGGTGTTCTGGACGTCGGACTTGGTGCAGTCGCTGGCGCTGATGTCATTGAACGTCATGTAGCCGGCGATGACATCGTAGGCCTTCTCCTCGGGCACATTCTTGCAGCGCTTGCCGATGACGAAGGCCAATTCCGCCTCGTAGCCCAGCTGCCGGCTCATCTTCGGACGGATGACGGGGTCATCCCACGCGCATACCGCGTTGGCGAACTTTGAGAAGATGCGCGGAATCGGGTGCGGCTTCATCCCCAGTTCCTTGAGGAAGTCATGGTAGTTGTGGGCCACGCAGATGATCTTCTCGGGCTTCATCACCGGCGCCAGCAGCTTGACGTCCTTCAGCGGCCGCACCACCGGCGCGTTCCTGACCTTTAGCGTGGCACTGCTCGGCACCGCAGCCCATTTCAGCGCGGTGCGCGCCGCCGTCAGCGAATCGTCGCCGCCCCGCAGGAAGGCGACGGTTTCGGAGGGCACCAAGGCCTCGGCCTTGGCGCGCGCCCGAAGATTGCCGTTGGCGGCCAACATTGCTTCGTAGGCCAGGTTGAGATCGACGACGGCCTCGCCCTGCACGGCGCCCAGCCGCGGATCGCCCTGGTTCAAATACATCGCAAGTCTCATTCGGATTTCCTCGCTCTTTCTGATCTGCGGGCGCCGTCAGGCAACCGGGTTTTCCAGGGCGCCCAGCCCGGTGATGGCGATGCGCACGACGTCGCCCTTCTTCAGGAACTTGGGCGGCGTGAAGCCGATGCCGACGCCGGCCGGCGTACCGGTGGCGATGACGTCACCGGGCTCCAGCGTCATGGTCCGGGAGATCGTCTCGATGATGGTCGGAATGTCGAAGATCAGGTCGGATACCTTCCCTTCCTGGCGGCGCTCGCCGTTCACCTCGGTGGTCAGCACCAGCTTGGTCACGTCTCCCACTTCGTCGGCGGTCACCAGGTAGGGGCCCATCGGGCAGAAGCCGTCGACGCTTTTGCCCAGGAACCACTGTTTGTGCTGGCTCTGCAGCTTGCGGGCGGTGACGTCGTTGAGGATCACGTAGCCGAAGACATGGCCATAGGCCGCCGCCTTGGCGATACCCCGCCCGCCGCGACCGATGACGACGCCAAGCTCGCCCTCGTAGTCGGTCGACTGCGTGGGATCGAGATGGGACGGAATCTCGGCGCCGGGGGGAGAGACGGAAGACGGCGCCTTGGTGAAGATCACCGGGGCGTCGGGGACGGCCTGGCCGCCCGATGTTGAATCGAAGCCGCTCTTCTCGAATTCCTTGGAATGCTCGAAGTAGTTTTTGCCGACGCACATGATGTTGCGTCGCGGCCTGGGAATCGGCGCGCCCAGGGTGGCCTCGGCCAGCGGCACCTTCAGCTTGGGCTGCTTGAGCGCCCGGCGGGCGATGGTCAGCCCGGCCTCGCCCTCGAGAATGAGGGCATTGAGGTCGGCAATCCCCTCCTTGCTTAGATCGACGATGGTCTGGCCGGTGGCGTCGACGACGCCCGGCCGGTTTTTTGCCCCCGCATGGGAGAAAGTCACGAAGCGCATGGCTCATCCTTAAGCTATAACCAACCAATACCACTTAGACCATTGTCTTAATGGTGTCAACTGGGCAGACAATACTGATGGGCTCCGCGCCTTACGGGGCAGCAGCGCGAGTCGGTCTGAACCCATTCGCTAAGCGCTACCATATTCGGAACCAATACCAGCTAACATACTGCATTAACGCAATTTTTATCGTTAATATTTTTTAATTAAATATTCTATTTTGTGTGTGCTAGCCTTATCGGTCGAACCTCATGGGATGCTTACGTTCCACGCTTCCATTCTGCCGTTAGCACTTAGGATACATGTACCAATAGTGATATTGGTTCTAATTGCGAACCAATGTAGGAAATGGTTGAGATGACCGGAACAATCAAAAAAGACCTGTTGAACCGCCTGAATGCGCTGCTCGACTCGGGACGTTTTCCGGCTCAATCGAGACTTCCACCAGAGCGTGAATTGGCAGCCGAACTGGACACCACCCGAACCACACTGCGGCAGGCACTTGCTGTCCTGGAAGCCGAAGGCAAGATCTGGCGTCACGTCGGCCAGGGGACCTTTGTCGGTCGCCGCGGCCCCAACCACTTCCAAGCCGTATCGCCATTGGTCCATTCGGCTGCCCCGGCGGACATCATGGAAACCCGTTTGATCATTGAACCGAAGGCAGCTGCGCTGGCAGCCTTGCGCGCTACCGCTGGCGATATTGGCCACCTGCGGCGGTGCCTGGACAAAGGCCGCGCTGCGTTGGACCTGAAGACCTATGAATTGTGGGACGGAATGCTGCACGAGGCCGTCGCCGAGGCTTCGCATAGCACAGTCCTCGCCGCGATGCTTAAAGCGTTGACGGCCCTGCGTGAGGAGAAGTTGTGGGGCCGCTTGAAGGAGGCGTCGCTGACCCGCGAACGCCAAGAGGTCTACAACGCACAACACATGCACTGCGTGGAGGCCATAGCCGGTCGGGATATGACGGGCGCCGAGGCAGCGATGCGCAACCACCTCAACACTGTGCAGGTCGATTTATTCGGCCGCCAAGCGGACGTGCGGACTTGATCTAGTTGCTCAGAGGTGAACGAGGTTGCCGAGATTATCGGGTGGCGCGTTGGAGATTCTAGGCTGTTCTTCAAGACGCCAAATCCGAGCCAACGACACGTCACACGCGAAACCGTCCAGATTCCGATTAGCAGTCGGCCGCTCGAGAATTCAAGGCCATAACCCTCCGCGCCCGCGCGAACTTGAGTGCGATGAGGACATCCCAACCCTGGGTCGCGCCGGCTCGAATAGACACGGACGCCGACCAAGTCCCTTATCGCCCTCCCGTCGACGGCAGGGTGAACCGACCCCGTTCCAGCCGCTTGGCGAACAGGCACATGCCCTGGCCGTCATGCCACAGGATCTTGACCAGATCCCCCCGTTTGCCCCGGAACACGAACAGGTGCCCCCCACCATCAACAGCTCGGTGTCGGCGCTGCGCTTCTTCTTCACGGTGACGCTCGACCGGCCGGATCTGTCCCGACGCCTCGTCCTGGTTCGTCATCCCCGCAAGCTTCCAGACGTGCTGAGCGTCGAGGAGGTCGGGCGACTGCTCGATGCGGCGCCGGGTCCCAAGTACAAGGCGGCGCTGGGAACCGCCTATGGTGCCGGGCTCCGGGTCTCGGAAGTCGCCGCCCTCAAGGTCGACGACATCGACAGCACCCGCATGCTGATCCGGGTGGAACAGGGCAAGGGGCGCAAGGACCGCAACGCGATGCTGTCGCCGCAACTGCTGGAGTTGCTTCGTCTCTGGTGGCGCGAGGGCAAGCGGCGGAACGTCATGCCGCCCCATGGCTGGCTGTTTCCCGGTCGCAGCGTTGCCGAGCCGGTCTCGACCCGCCAGATCAATCGCGCCGTCCATGAGGCGGCGGAAGCGGCCGGCATCAGGAAGCGGGTGACGCCCCACACGCTGCGCCACAGCTTCGCCACACATCTTCTGGAGCAGGATGTCGACATCCGCGTCATCCAAGTGCTGCTGGGGCATTCCAAGCTCGACACGACAGCCCTTTATGCCCGTGTCGCGACGAAGACGATCCGTTCGGTGACCAGTCCGCTCGAGCATCTCAAACTGCTGATGGAAGGCAAGAGCCCGGGCGACTGAGCGGGCGGTGCGCCCGATACCGGAGGTCGCCGACATCTTCCGCGTGGCCGGGCCGGCTTGGCGGGTGACACATGCCGGGCATATCAGTCTGGCCCAGTTGAAGGTGATGTCGGCGATCGAGACCTGCCGCACCGCCGCCCTCGGCGGTCACGTCGAAGGCTGCGAGGACTGCGGCCATTTCCGCATCGCCTATAACAGCTGCCGCAACCGGCACTGTCCCAAGTGCCAGGGCGCCGCGGCGCGCGGGTGGCTGGCCGCCCGCCAGGCCGACCTGTTGCCGGTCGGCTATTTCCATGTCGTCTTCACCGTCCCCGCCGAGGTCGCCGACATCGCCTTCCACAACAAGGCGGTGATCTACGACCTGCTGTTCCGGACCGCGTCGGAGACCATGCTCACGATCGCCGCCGACCCGCGTCATCTCGGCACGCGCATCGGCATCACGGCTGTCCTCCACACCTGGGGCTCAGCGATGACCCATCATCCGCACATTCACATGGTCGTGCCGGGCGGCGGCATCTCGCTCGATGGCGCGCGGTGGGTCTCCTCGCGCGCCGCTTTCCTGCTGCCGGTTCGTGTCCTTGCGAAGCTGTTCCGTCGTCTCTTTCTGACCCGACTGATCACCCTTCACGCCGCGGGCCGGCTTCACTTCTTCGGTGACCATAGCGCGTTAACCGAACGACGGTCCTTCCTGCGCACCCTGGCGCCGCTGCGGAGGAAGAAGTGGGTGGTCTATGCCAAGCCGCCCTTTGCCGGACCCGAGGCGGTCCTCGCCTATCTGTCGCGCTACACCCACCGGGTCGCCATCTCGAACCGACGGCTCATCTCGTTCGACGGCACCGCCGTCACCTTCCGCTACAAGGACTACCGCCGCGACGGCGCCGAACGCCAACGCACCATGACGCTCGCCGCCGACGAGTTCATCCGGCGCTTCCTGCTCCACGTCCTGCCGAAGGGCTTCCACCGCATCCGCCATTACGGCCTGCTCGCCGGCGCCGGACGCAAAAGCAATCTCACGCGCGCCAGGGAATTGCTTGCCGCTCCGGCGCCGAGCGAGACGGAAGAGCTCGCCCCAGAGCCGTATTCACCGCCGCCTTGCCCTTGTTGCGGCGGACGCATGGTCGTCATCGAGATCTTCCAGCGCGACGCCCAGCCCCGCGCACCACCATTCCCGCCCCAACCATCCGGGAGGACACCATCGTGACCCGGCACGGCCAGAACCCCACTCAGCTCGAAGCCAGGCCGCTCCGGCTCATCCTCGGCTGCACCCGCATGCCCCATTCCAGGCCCCCGGATCGGCGGGGCCCACTCCCCAGCGCCGATACGCCATGCCAACATCGAGCCGAGGACGACCCTGCGGTCCCCTGCCAGTCGACCATCGCCAGGCCACCGCCATGCCCGTCACCTGATCGCGACGGCTCCGAAATCCTCAAATCCCCATAGTCCACGCTTCGTGTCCCGCGGGTTCATACATGGGCGGTTTCCGTACGCCGGCCCCATCTCAAGCCGCGCGGCCTGTGTTGGCCGGCATCCGGAAACCTTCACCAACTCTGTCATTTACGGGACACGGGACTACGCCAGAAAGCGGTCATCCGTCGACATCCACTTCCGCCGACAGAAGCACCACTGACGAGGCAGATGCTCTCTTGTGTATTATAACGTCCACAAGCGCCCTGGCGATCGAGCGCGCTTGCCACATCAATGGAACGGCCATGGACAAGAAATTGCTGCATGCTCGGCATCTCTGCCTGGATCAGGCCCAAGGCTTCATTGATGCAGCCGAACGTCTCGAGGGTGGAGGTTGGCCCCACATTGTCTATCACCTGAGCCTGCTGGCGCTCGAGGAGGTCGGCAAGGCAAGCATGCTTGGCGCGCGTATGATTAATCATACGCACCTAGACGGCGGCTGGATCGACCGCTCTCTCGACAGCCATCGTCACAAACTGCAATGGGCGGTCTGGTCTCCGCTGGTCCGCATCGATCCGGCCGATTTCGAGACGGCGCGCCGGTTCGCCGAGAATGCACACGCGTTGCGGTTGGCATCTCTGTACGTGGATGCGAAGGCCGACCCGACCGCCCCCCCTCCTAGTGAACAGGTACGTCCTGAGGAAGCTCAGCAGGCGCTGTCTATGGCCCGTGAGCGCCTTGAATATGAGCGGGAAGACGGAATTCCGAGTGGTGAGATCGACGATCTCACCGAATGGTTTCTCGACACGATGGCGGATCCCGATCAGTCGCGCCTGCTGCTAAGCGAACCTTTCACAAGACAATTCGAAGCGATGGGAGGCGATACGCGCGCGTGGGTTGGCTGGGCACGCGAAGAAGTGGCACGAATCGATCGAGAAGACCGCCAGACATTGGAAGTCGAGCTTGCGCGGCCAGCGGCACCGGAGGGTTCAGCCAAGCCACGTTGGAGGGCGAACGCAGTTGTTTACACGCCGTCGCACTCCCTTAGGCCGAAGGTGCTGGGGCATTGGAATGATCAGCTCCAGTCGGTCCAGCTCCTCTGGACGGGCAAGAAGGATCAGTTCGTGCTCCAACTGACGGTGCACGACAATGAGCCGTTGGGTTCAATGGCGGGCAGGATAGTTAGCCTCACCAAGCTGGTCGTTGCTTGCCTCAATATTGGCAGCATCGGCTATTTCTGGTTCGAACGAGCAGGCTTCGAGCGGAAGATGTTCAAGGAGATTCGCGACCTTGAACTGAACCGCCTCATAGAGATCGGCAGAGGTGAGAGCTTCTGGGGAGACGGTCGTGCGGTGGCGCTGACGGACGAACATATCGATCATGCCATCCGCTGCATGATGGCCTTTGCACCGCTGCCGGAGGCGGAGGCCGAGCCAATCTTCAAGCCCTATTTCGACGGGCTCGCGCTGATCGCCAAGTCCGACATCTTTTACAGCTTTGACCAAGTGGCACGTCGCGCTTTCACTGCCTGTTTGGCGGGAGCCTTGCGCCACTACGGTGGTTGGAGCGGCAAACGAGACGAATTCGAAGCAAGCTTTCATGAGGGATTCAAGACCTTTATGCCCGATCACGAACATCGCCGTCAGACGTTCAGAGTCCTGACACCTGAGGGGGATACTACCGAGACGCCGCTCGTCAATCTCAGATCAGCCAAACAGGCAGCAGATCTTTATCTCATGCATACCGCTGGCCGAACTCGGCGCACCATCTTGGATCGGGAAGCGTGACTACGTAAGGCGGAACATCAGGGCACGTACCCCTATGGGAAATTGCGCCGTCCAAAAGCCGATGTGCCCCTGACGATCACGGTCTTGTGGTTGGTCCCAAATCGGGCCAATCAGGCGTGCGACCTAGGGTGCGCTTGGCCAAGATGGAGACTTCGCGGCCTGATACGGGACATCAGATGCGGATGCCCGTTGACGGCAAAATTGGACTTATATGGAGCGGAGAATGGGCTCGATAAACTTCGAAGCGACCGCAATGTTCGGGAGCCTGTCCGATATCGTCGGGACTAAATCGGGTCTGGCCCTGAACGAGCAGCGTCTCCGGACTCTCCTAGCGCGCGATGAATATGGGCGCTTCGGGGAGTATCTGGAGTTTGATGATGACGACTGGGTGCGGATCGAGTCGGTGGTCTACGAGGACATGGTCGAATTCCTGTTGTACTCCGTAGGTCGCCTCGAACGGCCAGATAATCCCATGCCTGTCATAGGCGCGTACCACAAGTACAAGCACGATCCGAAGGCGCTGGAACTCGTCTACAAAATTTCCGACGGGTTCACCGGATTTCTTAACAATGCTCTTGCTGATCCGGACCTAGGCCGAGGTGACAAGATAGATCCATCACCGTTCATGCGGAAATGCCACGACGAATACGGTAAGCTTGGGCTCGACATCGCATATGACTTGATCACCAGTTACGCAATTCAGCTTGAGATAAAGTCGTCCCATTTCCCAGCGATATCGGAATGGAAAGACACCGCCGAACTGGAGGACCTCTTCCGGTCAGAAGGGTTGACAACCTTATACGGGCACTTCTTCGATCAACGATACATCGACTACCTCCACCGGAACTTCGACGACATCGACCGCATCAACTGGCGCAAATTTGAGGGCCTGACTGGGGAATACTTCTACCGCCAAGGGTTCCGCGTCGAGATCGGACCGGGGCGCAACGACAATGGCGTAGACGTGCGTGTCTGGTCTGCCGACGAGTCGCCGGAGAGCCCTCCCGCTATCATCATTCAGTGTAAGCGTCAGAAGGATTCCGTCTCGAAGGTGGTCGTGAAGGCGCTTTACGCGGATGTGCTCGATGCGAAGGCGTCGTCTGGCCTGATCGTCACTACGTCGAAGCTCGCCCCCGGTGCGAGGAACGTCTGCGCTGTCCGGCGCTATCCAATCGAGGAGGCCGGCCGCGAGACGCTGAGAGAATGGGTGGGCGAGATGCGCAAGCCGGGGTTGGGGATGGCGACCTGACCGGGGGGGCCGGGTTCGCCATTAGGTCCGCTCGATTGCCGATGTCCAACTCGGCGGCAAAAAAGCTGCGGAAAATGCCTGCGATGGATCGCCTTAAGTCAAACACCTCCCACGGCGGCGTCTGCAATGCCTGTTCCGGGTCCTAAAACCGACCTTCCGCTCCCGTGAAGAGTTTCGGGCGCCGTGAGGCGTACGAAAGTCGCCGAGGAACGAACCCGCGGGCCCCGGGCTGTGGTCTATGGGGATTTCGGTTTTGGGTCGGTCTTAAGGCTGACTCGAGAGAGGTTGGGGCCCATCGCGGTTGGCGTGGACAGGCTGTCATGGGGCCGGTTCGGGCCGCGCCTTCGCCGTGAACGGCTGGTGCTGGAACCTGTCGCGGCGGGGGTGGTGATGGCCGGCGCAAACCGGCCCGTTGCCCGAGGCCCAGGAGCCGCGAGGTCTTGCGAGGCCAGGCCGTGCCGGGTCACGGCGCCTTTCTCCCGGCTGGTGTGGCGTTCGCCGGCGGCGCGCGCGGTTGGTGCCAACGGGCGAAGGTCTCGATGACGACCATGCGCCCCCCGCAGCAAGGGCATGGCGGTCGCGTGTCGAGCGGTTCCTCCGGCCCGTCGTCATCGACCGGTGGCGCCACCGCCAGCAGCTCACGAGCGCGATCCAGACTGGCCTGGCGGGAAGCGCCGGCGAGCAGGCCATAGTGGCGGATACGGTGGAAGCCGCGCGGCAGGACATGAAGCAGGAAGCGGCGGATGAACTCGTCGGCGGCGAGCGTCATGACCTGCTGGCG
>NZ_JAOTID010000036.1 GCF_026163695.1 Shumkonia mesophila
CCGGGCGACTTCAACCGCGTCAGCGTGGCCGAGGTCGAGAAACTGGCCGGCGGCGACGCCTCCGGACGCGTCCAGCGGTAGACAACAACGGCAATTCCGCTGACAGACTAATTTCAGTGACAGTGCACTGAATTCCGATGCGCCGGGTGCGTCCGGGCACCCGGGCTTTCTTCCGCAGGAGGTTCTCTATGTACATCCGATGTGCCTATTTCGTAGGAACGGTCGCTCCCGAGAACCGAGCCCGGTTCGATTCCTTCATCGACACCGAATGCGCGCCGATCATCGCCACCTTCCCGAACCTGCGGTCGTTTCGCATCCTGCGCGGCCGCTGGTACGAGAAAGGCGCCCCCGACATCTACATGACCATCGAGATGTCCTTCGACGGCGACGCCGCCGTCGAGGCCTATCTGACATCCGAGGAGCGCGCACGCAATGGCGCGAAGATGAAACAGATCCTGCCGCTGTTCGAGGGCCGGATCTTCCATATCAACCACGAGGTCGGAGCCCACGGCTGAGGCCGTCCCGGTTCAAGGGACAATGACCGTCCAGCCCTCCCAGGGGCCGGGCCTTCTCAGGGAATACGGAGGAACCATGTTCGACGATTTCAAAGGCAAGTCCGTTCTCGTCACCGGCTCGTCGACCGGCATCGGCGCCGCCGTCGCCAGGGGCTTCGCCGCCGCCGGCGCCAAGGTGGCGGTGCACGGCAATTCCAGCAAGACCGAGGCCGAAAAGGTCGTGGCCAACATCAGGACGGCTGGCGGCACCGCCATCCTGACCATGGGCGACGTCATGAAGACGGAAGTGGTCGGCCGCATCATCCACGAGACGGTCGACGCCTTCGGCGGCCTCGACGTCCTCATCAACAACGCCGGCAGCCTCTTCCACCGCGCCGCCGTCGAGCAACAGGACGACGAGCTCTACGACAACGTGACCGACCTCAACATCCGCTCGGTGGTGTCGGCCTGCCGCATCGCCGTGCCGCACCTGAAGAAGGCCAAGGGCTGCATCATCAACACCGGCTCGATCGCCGGCCACAACGGCGGCGCCGTCGGCGCCGGGCTCTACGCCGGGGCCAAGGCCTTCGTCCATTCGTGGACCCGCACCATGGCCATCGAGCTGGGCCCGGACGGCATTCGCGTCAACTGCGTGTCGCCGGGCGTCATCCTCACCCCCTTCCACGAGCGCTTCAGCAACCCCGAGAAGCTGGAAGGCATCCGCGCCACCATCCCGCTGCGCCGCCTCGGCGTCGCCGAGGACTGCGTGGGGATTTATCTCTTCCTCGCCTCGGAAAAGATGGCCGGCTACATCCACGGCCAGGTGATCGAAATCAACGGCGGCCAGTACTTCAAGTAGGGCCGATGCCATTGACAGTGCATGGAATTTTATCACATGCCTCCTTTCAAACGAGTCTCATTGCCGCCGTGAATGGAGGACATCACGGACAGATTCGCCAGAATAGTCTTGGCCACAGCAGATCCCGTACGGGGGGCGCCGGCCCCCCGTCAACAGCCGGCATGTCGCTTACGTGTTATAGGGCCGTCCCGCGGATCCCGCCGACGCGTCGTTTCCGCCGAAAGCATCGTGAACGGGGACGCCCCTGTCCGAATGTTAGCGAAGCTGGCCTCGCCGAGCTTCCTTTCGGTCAGCTTCGAGGCGCATCGACGGGCGTCGCTTGCCTCTTTAGCCCGTAGGACAAGGGACGAAACGTGATATAAGCTTTGGCACTGCCGGTTTACGCTGATGCTGCGTCATTATATGGAGTTCTTTCGAAGGATGTCGCGAGACGGACTATGAATCCGCTGGGAGATTTCGACGTCGATCGTAGCCGTCCGGTGGCCGAGCAGGTTTATGCGAAACTGCGTTCGGAAATTATTTCCCTCAACTTGAAGCCGGGGCATGTCCTTTCGGAGAGTGAACTGGCCAGTTGGCTCGGCGTCAGTCGTACGCCCATCCGGCAGGCGGTGAAGAAACTGGAGGAGGAGGGGTTCGTCGACAGTGTTCCCCATCTCGGAACATTCGTTTCTCAACTGCGCATCGAAGCTCTGATCGAAGCGCAGTTCGTCCGGGAATCGCTGGAGTGCGCCCTCATCAAGTTGGCGGCCAAACGGATCAACGCAGCGTCAGAGGTCGCGTTACGCGGCATCCTGGAGCAGCAGGAAGAAGCCTTTGCTTCTAACGATTTTCTCCGTTTTTATGCGTTAGACCAGGAGTTTCACAAGTTTGTTTGTTCTTTGGCCGGTATGCCCGGAATCTGGAAGACGGTCGAAGTCGTTGCCGCCCACTTGAACCGGGTACGCCGCCTGTCGCTACCGCTGCCCAGCGTCCCCACCGAAATTGTCGGGCAGCATTGGGACATCTTCAATTCCCTAGTGGAGCGCGACCCAGCGGGCGCCGAGCGGGCCATGCGTAAACATCTGAAAAATATTCTCAAGATGCTTCCCAATATTCAGGACGAGAATCAGCAGTTTTTCAAGAATATTGGGCCGTCCTAGTCGTTGCGCTTTTCAAGATCGTGTCGCGGCAGTCAGCGATGACGAGTAACCCGATACAGAAGGTACGAATAGTTCCGGGGTGGCGCTGTCGAAGCGGCGGTGCGGGGGTGGGTAACATCCAGGGAGTTCGAACCCATCCGTCTACCGCGAGCCCGCTGGATAGGGCCGCCTGACTATGGCGGCGATCACGCATGTGTTCACGATCGCCCGCGTCGCCCACCTCCTGGGCGAGGACGAGGACTGGCTGCGCGAGATCAGCATCGAGATGGAGCCCGAGGACGGCGTCATCGTAGTCTACGGTCCCGGCGACGACGACTTCACTCCAGCCTTCACTGACCTCGGCATCGAAAACCTGCGCGAACTCATCGAGATTTACAGAGACAGCCAGCCGCGCTCATCCGTCGCCGCAACCGAAACGGACCCTGTGCCCTGAGCGGCCGGTTACACCGGGCTTGCCGTGTTCCCCAGATCGATCAGGTTCGGCAATTGCCGCCCGTCGTTGGCGGCCGCGTGCGTCACCGTCCATTGCCGTCTGGCTGAAACGGGCGAATGGCGGCCGGGTGAAGCCGCCTTCTCAAGCTGGCTCCACCGGGTCACCATCAGTCGTTGCATCATAGCTATTCATGAACTCTTCTCAGTTCTAAATCATACAGAGAGCGGATTTTCATTTGGATGACTTGGCAATACAATTCCTTGTGCCGTTGTTGGAGGCGCCCGCAAATTTCTGGATCGGCAACCAGCAGCGAGGCCAAAGTAGGGAGGGACGCTAAGAAGTTGCTTGGCTGAAAGCACGTTTCGACATGATGGATTGTGCCTCCCCGTAACCAAACGACCACTAAGCGAAGTAGGTAGGCGGCCCCGGCGTTCTCTTCCTCATCCCCCTTGAACGTCGGGGCTTTTTTTGTCCGCTTCCCGGATGCGAGAAAGTTGGCTTCCCACACCGCATGCCGTCATGGGAAGAAGGCCTGAAGCTGCGCTATCGTTGCCACGGCGGCGATCATCGTAAAAAGAGCCGAATTGGCCCACCTACATACCAAAAGGTATTGTCCGTGCATTGGCGCGGGTGAGATGGCGATACCGCGCCAACGTCCAGAGCGGGAAATACGCACTGTAGCCGTGATAGCGCAGATAGAAGATCCGCGGGAAGCCGACCGCGTTGAAATACTCTTCCTTCCACTTCCCGTTCACCCGCGGGGCGGTTATCAGGTAGTCGATGCCTCGCCGCACGGCATCGCTTTCCACTTCGCCCGCCGCCATCAGGCCGAGAACCGCCCACGACGTCTGTGACGGCGTGCTGACCTTGACCTCGTCCCGGCGATGCTGCCAATAGCTGGCGCAATCCTCGCCCCAGCCGCCGTCATCCCGCTGGCGGGCTTTCAGCCACTCGGCGGCCCGCTGGATGTGCGGGTCGCTGGCATTCTCGCCCACCGCGTTGAGCGCGCAAAGAACCGACCACGTTCCATAGACGTAGTTGTTACCCCACCGGCCGAACCATGAACCGTCCTCCTCCTGTTCAGCCTTGAGATAGCGGATTCCCGCCGCCACCACCGGATGGTTGCGGTCATATCCCAACTGGGCCACGAAGCTGATGCAGCGCGCGCTGACGTCGGCCGACGGCGGGTCCAGCAGGGCTCCATGGTCGGCAAACGGAATGTGTTGCAACAGATGATAGGTATTGTTGGCGTTGAAGGCGCCCCATCCGCCATTTCGGCTTTGCATTCCGATGACCCATTCGGCGGCACGGCCAATGGCATGCTTGTAGCGTTCCGGATCTGCCCGATGCAGGGCCATGGCCACGACCGCCGTGTCATCCACATCCGGGTAATAATCGTTGCGGTACTGGAAAGCCCAGCCGCCCGGACGCACGTTGGGCCGATCGGCAATCCAATCCCCTTTGACGTCAAGGATCTGCCGCCCGGCCAGCCAGTCGTTGGCCCGTTCCAGATTGGGGTCGGTTCCCCGCATCCCGGTTTCCAGAAGCGCATGCAGGGCAAGGCCGGTATCCCACACCGGGGAAAGGCAGGGCTGGCAATATCCCATCCCGTCACGGAAAATGAGAAGCCCATCAACCGCCTTGCGCGCCATCACATAATCGGGATGATCCTTCGGGTAACCCAGCGCGTCGAACGCCATCAGGGTGTTGGCGATGGCTGGGAAAATGCCGCCCAGGCCATCCTCGCCGTTCAAGCGCTCGGTGACGAACGTCATCGCCTTTTTCGTCGCCATGCGCCGCAGGAACTTGGGCGACAGCGGTTGCAGGACCCGTCCGATGCGGTCGAAGAACAGCATGAACTCGCCAGCCAAATGCCCAGTAGGATTGGTGAGATAGCGTTTTTCCTCGTCGGCCGGCCGCACGAACAGTTCGTCGATCGACACGCCGCGCGGATTCCTCGCCCGTGGTTTCAGGGATTCGATCACCATCAGCGGCACCATGACGGTCCGCGACCAATACGACACCTTGTTGACGTGGAACAGGAACCAATGGGGAAGCAGCAGCACTTCCAACCACATGACCGGCGTTGCCCGCCACGGCACCTGCCCGAACAGGGCGAGGGTAACCGGGTCAGAACATTCGACCGCGCAGCCCCGCCATCGGCGACGATGGCGTCGCGGGCTCGTTTCATATGCGGCGCGTCGGGCGAATCGCCACACAGTTTCAAGGCGTAATAGGCCTTGACCGAGGCGCTGATGTTGAAATCGCCGTCATGGTAAAGCGGCCATCCACCATCATCCCCCTGGATCGAGCGCAGATAGGCGGCGAGCTTTGACTCGGTTTCGTCGTCGATCTCGTCAAGATAGTGGTTGAGGAGAATATACTCGGCAGGGATGGTCGCGTCGGCCTCAAGCTCGAACGCCCAATGCCCGTCTTCCCGCTGAAAATTCAGCAGGGATTTGGACATTTCCTCGACGACGGCGTCGACACGCGCGTCGACTGATGAGTGGTTACCGATTAACGTCATTTCGTTGCTTTTCAATCCGTGCCCGACAATAGCCTCATGGGCCTGTTGGTTTTGGCGGTCCGCCAGTCGAAGGATGTGACGGGGCGGCTCATCGCGACACCAGGGCCGGCATCGGCATGCGGGCCAGCAACGCGCGGGTGACGCCGCCGAAGATCATCTCGGCCGAGCGGGCGTGGCTGTAGGCGCCGATGACGATGAGGTCGGCTTCCTGTTCCATGGCCCGGGCGCCGATGATTTCGGCGATCGGCGCGCCCCCCGACTCCACTTGGTGTAGATCGACCCGTTCGCAGTGCCGGGCCAAGTAGGTGGCGATGTCGGCCCCGGGGGCCTCGCCATATTTCTCGGGCGTCCGAACGGAATCTACGACCAGCACCGTCACCGTTTGCGCTGTGCAGAGGATCGGCATCGCATCGGCGATGGCCCGGCGGGCCTCACGACTGGCATTCCAAGCCACCATGACCTTGCTGCCGATGAATTCCCCTTTCCAGTCGTCCGGAATGATAAGAATCGGCACGCCGCTGGCCATCAACAGTCGCTCCGCGGTCCAATTCTCCGGCAATCCAGGCGGTTTCGGATGACCGAGGACGACCAGGTCGCAATGAAGCGAATTTAGTAGCACCTCTTCCTCGCCATACCCCCACCGGATCACGCGGAACTCGGTGCCGATATCATGCTTCCTCGAAAGCGCAGCGAGGCGACGGGCAAAAGAGAGGGCTAGCAGCTCTTCGGCCGACCGGTGTCGGGCGATTACATCGTCAATGGCCTGCTTGCCACGCGCGAAGGAATCCGATGAATAACCGCCGGGGATGCCTTCAATGCTGTTTATCCCGATCAGGTGCGCTCCGAAGCGGCGGGCCAGCGTGGCGGCATGGTTGCCGACTTTTTCGCCTTGGGGTGTGTCGTCGAGAAAGACCGAGATGCTTTTCCAGTTCGTCGGGGTGTCGGTCATTGGAGACCCCCCAACCGGGGATGCCGCGATCGCGGAGCGCGACGGCCTTGTGGCGAACCCGGCCTGGTCATTCGATGACATCCCGCTCGGCGGTATCGACGACGCGAACAGCGTGCCGTCGAAACAGGCGCATCACGGCGACGAAGAAGACCGGGACGAAAAAGATGGCCAGCACGGTGGCCGAGATCATACCGCCCATGACGCCGACGCCGATGGCGTTCTGGCTGCCCGAACCGGCGCCGGTGGCGACGGCCAGCGGCAGGACGCCCAGGATGAAGGCAAACGAGGTCATCAAGATCGGCCGCAGGCGTTGGCGACAGGCCAGGGCGGTCGCCTCGATCAGATCCATGCCGCCGTCATACAGCGACTTGGCGAACTCGACGATCAGAATGGCGTTCTTGGCTGATAGTCCCACCGTGGTCAGCAGGCCGACCTGGAAGTAGATGTCGTTGGGCAGGCCTCGCAACGTTACCGCGGCGACGGCGCCGATCACGCCGAGCGGAACAACGAGGATGACTGCAACCGGTACCGTCCAGCTTTCGTAAAGGGCCGCCAGGCACAGGAAGACGATGATCACCGAGATCGCATAGAGGGCCGGTGCCTGCGATCCGGAAAGGCGTTCCTCGAATGATAACCCCGTCCATTCATAGCCAATCCCGGCCGGAAGCTGGGCGGCCATCTTCTCCATCGCCGCCATGGCGTCGCCGGAACTCTTGCCCGGCGCCGCCGACCCCAGGATTTCCATCGAAGACACGCCGTTGTAACGTTCAAGGCGCGGCGAACCGTATGCCCACTCCTCGCGGCTGAAGCTGGAAAAGGGAACCATCTCGCCCTTGGCGTTGCGCACATACCAGCGGTTCACATCACTGGGAAGCATGCGGAACCGGGCATCGGCCTGAAGGTAAGCCTTCTTGACGCGGCCGTTTTCGATGAAGTCGTTGACGTAGGCCGATCCCCAGGCGGTCGAAAGGGTATTGTTAACGTCTGCCAGCGAAAGCCCGAAAGCGCTGGCCTTCTTGCGGTCGATGACGATGCGGAATTGCGGCGTATCGTCCATCCCGTTCGGGCGGACCACCGCGACGTCGGGGTTCTTCGCCGCCATCCGGAGAAGCTGGTTGCGGGCCTCCGTCAAACGGTCGTGTCCCAGTCCACCACGATCCAGCAGTTCGAAATCGAAGCCATTCGACGTTCCCAGTTCCACAATTGCCGGGGGGGGGAAGGCGAAGACCATCGCATCCTTGATCGTCGAAAAGGCAACCATGGCCCGATGCGCCACCGCCGCCACCTTTTTGTCCGGCGTATCGCGCAGATCCCAGTCCTTCAACATGACAAAGGCCAATCCAGCATTCTGGCCCTGTCCGGCGAAGCTGAAGCCGGCGACACCCATGATGCTTTTGACGGAATCCTTCTCGTTGACCAGGAAATGACGCTCGACCTGCTTCATGACTTCCAAGGTCCGCTCCTTCGTGGCGCCGGCGGGCAACTGGAGTTGGACGAGAAGAATCCCCTGGTCTTCGTCCGGAAGAAACGCCGTCGGTAGACGCAGGAACAGGAAACCGAGCACCACGGCAATTCCCACGTAGATGGCGAGGAACCGGAAAATTCGCCGGACGACATAGTGAACGCTGCCGAGATAGAAGGCGTTCATCCGATCAAAGCCGCGGTTGAACCACCCGGAGATACCCCGGCGCGAGCTTTCATGAGTTTTCACCGGCTTCAGGAGCGTGGCGCAGAGGGCCGGGGTCAGGACCAGGGCGACCAGCACCGACAGCGCCATGGCCGAAACCACTGTCAGCGAGAACTGGCGGTAGATCGCCCCCGTCGACCCGCTGAAAAATGCCATCGGCACGAATACTGCGGACAGGACCAGGGCGATCCCCACCAGGGCCCCGGTGATTTGGGTCATTGATTTCCGCGTCGCTTCGCGCGGCGGCAACCCCTCTTCGCTCATGATGCGCTCGACGTTCTCGACGACGACGATGGCGTCGTCGACCAGAAGGCCGATGGCCAGCACCATGCCGAACATGGTCAGGGTGTTGATGCTGAAGCCGCAGGCCGCCAACACCCCGAAGGTTCCGAGCAGAACGACGGGAACGGCGATCGTCGGGATCAACGTCGCGCGGAGGTTCTGGAGAAACACGTACATCACCAGGAAGACCAGGATGATCGCTTCTGCCAGCGTCTTGACGACTTCCTCGATGGATATCTTGACGAACGGAGTGGTGTCGTAGGGGTATATGACTTCCACACCTTGCGGGAAGAAAGACTTCAGTTCGTCCATGCGGGCCCGCACCCGATTGGCCGTATCGAGAGCGTTGGCGCCGGTGGCCAGCCGAATGGCCATGCCGCCCGCCGGCTTTTCGTTGTAGCGGCCCGAAATGTCATAGGTTTCAGACCCCATCTCCACGTGCGCCACGTCCCCCAGGCGGACCTGTGAGCCATCCGTATTCACACGCAAAAGAATGCTGGCGAACTCTTCGGGCGTCTGCATACGGGACTGGACCAACACGGTGGCGTTCAGTTGCTGCCCGGCCACGGCTGGCGTCCCGCCAAGCTGGCCCGCCGTCACCTCGGCATTCTCGGCCTCAATGGCGGCCACAACCTCGGTCGTTGTGAGTTGATAATTCTCAAGCTTGATGGGATCGAGCCAGACGCGCATCGCATGCTGCGCGCCAAATGCCATGATCTCTCCGACCCCGCTTACGCGGCTGATCGGATCTTGGATGTTGGACGCGATGAAGTCGGTCAGTTCGCGCTCGCCCGTCCGCCCGTCCATGGAGACAAGGCCAACCACCATCAAGAAGCTCTTGGATGACTTGTTGACTTTGACTCCCTGCTTCTGCACCTCCAGTGGCAGTAACGGAATGGCAAGCTGGAGCTTGTTCTGGACTTGGACTTGGGCGATGTCGGGGTCTGCCTCGGGATCGAATGTAATGGTGATCGTGAGGTTGCCGGATGAATCGCTGGTCGAGGACATGTAGCGAAAATGATCGATGCCGTTCATCTTCTGCTCGATGACCTGGGTGACAGCGTCTTCGAGGGTTTTGGCCGAAGCGCCGGGATAATAGGCGCTGACCGCCACGGATGGCGGTGCGATCCGGGGATACTGCTCGACGGGCAAGGTAAAGATGGAAAGCGCACCGGCCATCATGATGACGATGGCGATGACCCAGGCAAAGACTGGGCGGTCGATGAAGAACTTGGCCATGGGGGGCTCGTTTAGCGGAGGCGCGCATCGACGGAGGGCGTGCCCGCCGACGTGGCCGGCTCACCGACGGGAACGGCCTTTACCTGGGCTCCAGGCCCGGCTTTCTGGAAGCCGGAGACGACCACCGTGTCGCCATCCTCAAGACCGGTGTCAATCAGCCATTTGTCTTCAATGGCTTGGCTTACTACGACCGTTCGTGGCACGATAACTCCCTCTGGAGAGACGAGCCAGACCGCCGTCCTGCCGTCCGGGTTTCGCAGCACCGCCTGCTGCGGCACGAGGATTGCCTGCGCTGCTTCCGCTTGCTGAATGATGGCGCGTACAAACAAGCCGGGCAGCAATTCCTCCCGTGGGTTCGGGAAGACGGCGCGTAGCCGAATCGATCCGGTCGTCTGGTCGACCACGACCTCTGAGAACAGCAGTTGACCTGCTTCAGGATACGGCTCCTGGCCATCCGCCATGATCAATATCACCGGAGCTTGGGTGGCGTCGGCGCCCTTCAGTTTGCCTTCAGCAATGGCCTTGCGGAGCTTGAGCAGTTCCGAGCTGGACTGGGTGACGTCGACAAAGATGGGATCGAGTTGGGTCACCGTGGCCAGGGGGGCGGCTTGGTTGGCTGTCACCAGAGCGCCCTCGGTAAAGGCTGATGTGCCGATGCGACCGGAGATGGGGGAGGACACCTTGGTATAATGGAGGTTGATGGATGCCGTATTGAGAGCTGCCTTGGACGCAGTTACTTGCGCATGACCTTGCTCGACGGCAGCGATGGCCTCGTCGTAGGCATGACGGCTGACGTCATTGGTCCGCACTAGGGCCGCATAGCGCCC
Source organism: Shumkonia mesophila (assembly GCF_026163695.1). Classification (NCBI taxonomy): domain Bacteria; kingdom Pseudomonadati; phylum Pseudomonadota; class Alphaproteobacteria; order Rhodospirillales; family Shumkoniaceae; genus Shumkonia; species Shumkonia mesophila. Next base: position 10,437 of record NZ_JAOTID010000036.1, read on the forward strand.
CTCCTTTAGCCGCGCGAGCTTGAGAGCCGCTTCAGCCTTGACCGAATCGGCTTTGGCGCTGTCGTAGGCTGCCTGATAGATGGAGGGGTCGATCTGGTAAAGCTGCTGACCGGCCTTGACTCTTTCCCCCTCTTCGAACAGCCGCTTCAGGATGATTCCTCCCACTTGCGGCCTCACTTCCGCCACCCGGTAGGCGGAGGTGCGGCCCGGAAGTTCGTTTCGGATGACCAGTTTTTGATGTCTCACCACGACCACGTCAACCTCAGCCTGCGCCTGAGCCGGTGATGGGGCTGGCGTTGTGGTGGCCGTCTGGTCGTCGCAGGCTGCCGTTACAACTAGAGCCGCTGCGACTGTGGCGGTCCGCAGGGCAAGTTGGGAGAAAGCCGTCATGGAAGCCTCGTCATGGTCAACAAATACCAACCCGTATTGGCGGAAACAAAACTGTATGGTACAGTACAATTGTACCATACAGTACGCAATATCGTTGGCGAACGCAAGGTGATTTCTTAAAAGCGATTTCTTATGCGAGAAGGGAGTTCGTCGCGGCCAAAAAAGTCGCGGATAGTGCGGCACAGTATAGGCGTTCCGTCCATCCGTGCTTTCCGGGCCGGTAGCCCCCGGTCCAAAACCCGCGCAAGAAATGCATTTCCAAGCCCAAAGGCACGTCGAGCGACCAAACCTGTCGCTCGCACCGTGGTCACTGATGATCGGATGTCATCGAGTTGGCGATGCCGCACTTTCCGACGCCGGTGCGGGAGCGGGCAGACTCTGTATCTCCGTTGATGCCTCAATAGGCGCACCGGTGTTCATAACAAACGGTATGCCAAGACGACCCAAGGGGGAGGAAAGGACTCTTGGGGCAATGATCGCGGCCAAACTCGCATTGATGATCACCGGCGAATTGACGCCACACGATCTTCTCGTCGGGATGGCATATTGCTCAACCTTCGGGGATATCGTCATTTCGCCTCTGGCCGTGCCATAAGTGATCGGGAAAGCGATCGGATCAAGCCAGCAGGGCGGCTGAGTCCTGCCCTCGTGGAACAACTGCGAGAGGAGGATGTCATCCACCTGTGGTTGCTTTTCGGCCATCTTATGGACCGAGGTGTGCACCGGAGGCGACGGTTTGAGGCATTCTTGGCACGGCGGCGCCACCCCGGGCACGTTGGTTCGGAGCGGAAGAGGGCCTGAGGTCGGCGTGGAGATGCCATTCACGTCAAGCTCGTTACATGCCGCCACGGCCAGCAAAACGGCAGCAATCGCCAAGGGAACCGGGAAAATCATGAAAGCCTCTTTACCACGCTCCAAAAGTGCAGAACCGACATTGCACGAATAACCGTTGCAGCATAAATAATAGTACTGTATCGTACAGTTCGGAACCGGCAATTGCAAGAGGGATTCTGACTTTATGAAAACGAACGTGAAGATCGGTCCGCGCGGCGAAGCGCGCCGCCGGGCAATGCTCGATGCGGCGACGGAGCTTTTCGTCGAAAAGGGTTTTGAAGGAACCAGCGTAACCGACATCATCGCCTGCTCAGGCGGATCGCGGGCGACCCTTTACGAGATCTTCGGCGGCAAGGAGGGCCTGTTCGAAGCGATGGTGGAGGAAGGCTGCCGGAAGGTGGTCGCCCCTTTGGAGGCGAAGGCCATTGAAGGGCGCCAGCCGAAAGACGTCCTCTGTAACTTCGGCCACCATATCGCCGAGCAGATGATGACCGTAGAAAGCCGCGCGTTGACCAAAATTCTTGCGGCCGATGGCCATCGGCTGCCAGATATCGTCGATTTCTTCTTTCGCCATGGGCTTGACTTGGTCCGCGACCGTTTGGCGGATTACCTGAGACAGGCGAGCGTGGCCGGGTATCTCGCCATTACGGACGCCGACACCGCCGCCTCCCTTTTTCTTTCCATGGTGGAGGGAGATGGCATGATCCGCCGCATTTTTGGCGCGTCCCGCCAAATGAGCGCCGAACAAGTCCGCCGCCAAATTGCGATGGCGACGGACATATTTTTGCACGGGACGCAGAAGGAAGGATCTACGGGCTCACCAGACGTCGACTGAGGCGAAAGGCCGCCGGTCCTACAGCAGGAGATCGAGGATCCGCTAGGCAGGCAGGTTGGCGGATGGTTCAGAAGATCGGCAGAACCAAGCCCGCAAGGCGGTTTGGGCGTTGCGATCACCGTGCATGGAGAGAAACGTGTGCTCCTCACCGCCATCGGATTTTCCCTATGTTCCAGGCTCCGCGAGGGTATCAAGGCGATGCTTCGAGCGTGGCCGTTTTGGTCCGCAGAACCTTCAGCAGGCCGGACAGGTCGCCTTCACGACGAACGATCGAAGCGAAGTCGGAGCGCAGAGTGACGCTCATGCTGACGCCCTCCGCGACCAGGTCGACGACCTTGAAATGATGATCCTTTTCCTCAATGCGCCAATCGACGCGAGCCGCGGTTTGCTCGCCATTCATAGCAAATATTTCGCTAAACACGATGATCCCGCCTCCATCCTCCGTGAGGACCTTGATAATTCGCAGCTTTTCACCGGTATAGGCGGCGAAGCGATCGACATAGGAGGCAACGATATAATCCTCGAACAGCCGGAGGTATTCCGCCTGCTCGGCCGGTGTGGCCTGTCGCCAATAGCGGCCCAGCACCCATTTGCCGATCTCTTCCACGGCGAAGTGCTCGTTAAAGAGCGTGCGGAAGCGGTGAACCCGTTCGGGTCGCGAAATATCGCCATCGGTCAGGGATTGGACAGCCCGGTCGGCCAGAGACTCGACAAAACGGCCGGCGTCGCCGTTGTGGTCAGCCACTACCGGAGTGGCGATGACGCACATCGCCAGAGTGAAGATGGCGGCGACCGTGCTCTTTCCCCACCGCAAACGCCATGATTCCAAGATGAGAACCCCTCTATTTTATGCGTGGGTTAGGGTCGGGCGTCTCGGTCACGCCCGGGCCGGGAACGTTGCCTCTCGTCTCGCCGTTGCCGATCTCATCGACCCGCCGCTGCCGGTAAAGGCTGCGGATGGTGGCGTAGAAGTCGAGCGACGACCGTTCGAGGTCTTCGAGCAAGTCGAAGTTGCGGGCCCGCTCGTCGACGGCGCGGGTCGCCCCGCGGGCGTAGGTGATGTAGTCGCGGTCGGTGTTGCTGGCCCACAGGTTAATCGGATCGACCAGGAAGTCGACGACCAGCCCGACGGCGTCGCGCGGGTTGGACGGCCCGAAGACCGGCAGCATGACGAAGGGGCCTTCCCCGATGCCCCACGCGGCCAGGGTCTGTCCGAAATCCTCGGAGTGGTAGGGGAAGCCCATGTCGCTCGCCGGGTCGCCGAGGCCGCCGACGCCGATGGTGGTGTTGATGACGAAGCGCATGAAGGTGACGCCGGCCCGCCGCATCTCGCCCTGCAAAAGGTCGTTGAAGAAGATGACCGGCGAACGGAGATTGTTGAGCGCGTTGGTGACGCCGGTGCGCACCGGCGGCGGGACCAGATCCAGGTACATCCCGGCGGCTGGCTTCAGCACGCCCTTGTCGAGGACCTGGTTGACGGCGAAGACGGCGCGGTTGGCCGGCTCGCCGGGGTCATTGAGCTGCTGGCATTCGGCCACCGCCTCGCGGTCCGTGGGGTCGGGCGCCGTCGCGCATCCCGAAACCAAGCCAAGCGAGAGAACCAGAATTTGGAGAACCGGCCAATGAACCGTATCGCGGTATTCCCTCATGACCGACATGGACCTAGCTTTCCACCCTTAAAGAATTTCCGGTGCTCTCGGGAAATCAGCCCGCTTTCGGTTTTAAGTCGAGCGAGTCCGAAAGAATACTGACCGGAAACCGGACATGAAAATCCTAGATCTGTTGGATTCAGTAATGAGGGTGGTTCAGGAATGCGTCGCAGCGATCTTGCCGACCTGACCGCATTCGTGGCGGTTGCCGACCATCTGAGCTTTCGAGCCGCGGCGTCACGGCTCGGTGTAACGCCTTCGGCGCTCAGTCACACGCTACGCCAGATGGAGGAGCGCCTCGGGGTAAGACTGCTGCACCGCACCACGCGCAGCATGTCGCTGACCGACGCTGGTCTTCGACTGCTGGAACAACTGCGGCCAGCAATCAATCAGATCGCGGATGCGCTGGAGGACTTGAATCGGGAGCGTCGCCAGCCCATTGGGCGATTACGGATCTACGTCAGCCATTTCGCGGCAGAAACAGTCATCGCACCGATTTGGAGACGGTTCTTGACCACCTACCCGAAGGTCCATCTCCAGATCCAGATGGATGAGACGCCCGTCGACATTGTGGCAAAGGGATTCGATGCTGGGATCGGGCCGCAGAAGCAAGCCTCGGCGGGCATGATTGCCGTCCGGGTGATGGGGCCCCTAAAGGTCGCCGTGGTCGGTGCGTCGGGATACTTCGTGCAGCATCGACCACCACGCACCCCCGACGATCTCGCCCGCCACCGTTGCATTCAATATTGCTTCGCGCCGGATGGTACGATCTTGGCGTGGCCGTTTGAGCGGGGCGAAAAGTCGCGAAAAATCGCCGTGGATGGTCGGGTAACCGTTAATAGCCCCGCTTTGGCCGTTCGCGCGGCGGTGGACGGATTGGGGATCGCATACACCCTAGAGGCTCTCGCCGAGCCCTTCTTACGCTCCGGCCAATTGGTCCGCGTGCTGGAAGATTGGTCGCCATCCTTCGAGGGACTTTTTCTTTACTATCCCGAGCACCGGCAGGTTCCCGTGGCGCTACGCGTCTTCATCGACATGCTTCGCACGAATTATGACGCGGCATTGGCTCCCAGTTTGCTCAAGAACCCCTTCGCGACGGAGGCAAAGAGCGATTAAGCAGAAAAGCTCTTTTGAAGCGGAGGTGATTTCTGCAGGTCGGAACTCTGTAAATACGCAGCCAGTTTGACAATGTGATCGTGGAATATCCGTGCATTTTGCTCAGCACAGACTCACACGAAAACCGGGTACTCATTTGCCTTCCCCGGCCGTACCTTTCCTTCCATGGTTGCCAGGATCTCCAGGGAGGTTTCCCGTAAGCTGCTGGATCGCCGTTTGGTGCGAGATGCAACCCGAATACGGGGCGATGGACTTTCTCGGCCGGAAGCATCTTCTTCTCTAAGCCATCGGCAGGCACCATGCGAGGGCAACGATCCCTGGTTCTTAGCTGCTAAGCGCAAGTCAGGATTTTGACAAACGACACGGTGCTTATGGCGACCGAATTTACCGGAGAAACGTATCTGAAAGGAGGCGTGCCACGGTAGAACCCGGGACCGACGTCGGCCTCGACATGAACACCGCCCTGCGCCAGACCTTCGCCATCGTGATGGCCGGGGGGCGGGGCAGCCGGCTCAAGCAGCTGACCGATTACCGGGCCAAGCCGGCGGTCCCCTTCGCCGGAAAATTCCGCATCGT
>NZ_JAOTID010000037.1 GCF_026163695.1 Shumkonia mesophila
GCCCAGCGCGCGCCGGCGAAGTTCGTCTTCGACGACGACCTGCGCCGCGGCATGGCGGTGCAGTCGCTGGTGTCGGCCGGCTGCATCATCTCGGGCGCCACGGTGCGCCGCTCGCTGTTGTCGACGAACGTGCGCGTGCACTCCTTCGGGCTGGTGGAGGATTCGGTGATCCTGCCGGATGCCGGCCTCAATCGCCACTGCGTCCTTAGGAAGGTGATCGTCGACAAGGGCTGCAACGTCCCCGCCGGACTGGTCGTCGGCGAGGACCCGGAAATCGACGCCCGCCGCTTCCACCGCACCGAAAACGGTGTCACCCTGATCACCGCCAGCATGCTGGAACGGCTGTAGGCGTTTCGCGCCCGCGCCATTGCAACCTAGGGGCTGTCCGCCATGAACCTGTTCGACCTCACCGGCAAGGTGGCCATCGTCACCGGCGGCAACAGCGGCATCGGGCTCGGCATCGCCAAGGGCCTGGCCGGGGCTGGCGCCGCCGTCGCCATCGCGGCGCGCGACCGCCGGCGTACCGAAGGGGCGGTCGAAGAAATCCGCGCCGCCGGCGGCCAGGCAACGGCCGTCATCGCGGATGCCACAGAAGCCAAGGACATCGACCGCATGGTCGCCGAAACGGTGGCGCTCCACGGCCGGCTCGACATCCTGGTCAACAACGTCGGCGGCATCGTGCGCAAGTCGCCGCAGGATCTCAGCATCGAGGAATGGCACTGGACCATCGACGTCTGCCTGACCAGCGCCTTCCTGGCCGCCAAGGCCGCCTACCCCGAATTCAAGAAGGCGGGTGGCGGCAAGATCCTCAACAACGGCTCGATGGCGTCGCTCTTCGGCACCTCGTTCACCGCCGCCTACGGCGCCGCCAAGGGCGGCATGGTGCAGTTGACCAAAGCGCTGGCCGTGGCCTGGGCCAAGGACAACATCCAGGTCAACGCCTACCTGCCGGGCTGGATCGAAACCCGCCAGACCGCCAACCTGCCCGAGCAGTTCCCCGGCCTGGCCGAAAAGATCGCCCAGCGCTGCCCGATGGGCCACTGGGGCAAGGGAGAAGACTTCGCCGGCATCGGCGTCTTCCTGGCCAGCCGGGCGTCGGACTATATCACCGGCGCCGCCATCCCGGTCGACGGCGGCTATTCGGTGGCCGGCTGAGGGTGCCGCGGGAAAGCGCGGTCACTCCACGTGGATGTAATAGACCGCCCACACCCATTTCGAATCGTCCTGGGTCTGGAGTTCCGGATAGTCGTCCCGCGGGAAGACCACCCAGGCGGGGCCGCGATCGCCGATGCCCAGGAACCGGCCGTCCCGCTTGATCGCCAGAACGATGGGATATTTGCGTACGTCCTCCATCGGGATATCGACCGCATAGCCATCGAGCGCCTGGACGCGGACGGCGCTTCCCGTCGCCCCCGCCTTGGCCAGGACGTCGCCCAGCAGCGGCCCCTCGAAGACGAAGCCTTTCGGCCAGTCGGGATAGCGGACCTCGAGGCGTTTCAGGCCAATGGCCTGCAAATCGGCGATATCGAAGGCCGCCGCCTTGTCGAAGGCGATCTGGCCGGTCGTGAAAAAGCCGTCGTCGAAGGGATCGACCGGCCCCCGGTTGGCGTGGGTGACGGCGCCCGCCACCGTAAGCACGACGGGCCCGTCCGCCGCCTGGGCGCGCATCGGCGCGGCGCCGATGGTGGCGACAAGACAGACGATGGCGGAAATGATGCGGAAGTTCGACGTCATGGCCCCCCCTTGCCGGCCCCCCGGCGATCCAGACAACGCGCACGGCGTGTATATGGGGATGGCGCCGGTGGATAAAAGCCGGGGCCCGGCCTGAAAAACGTGGATGGAAAGCGACGGCTCCTACGGCCGGTTCCGGTTCGGGCGGGCGAGGCGCAACACCAGGGCCAGCGCCGTCTCGGCCGACAGGTCGGGCCGCGCCGCGCGCAAGGCGCCGACCGCCGCCTCGACCTGTCCCTCGTGGCACAGGCCCTGAAGGGCGGCCATCTCCAGCGCATCCTGCACGCACCGTTCGAGAGCGGCGGTTTCCACCGCCTCGTTCCGCCCGTCGTCCCTCATGGCAGCCCAGCACGCCAAGTGAAAGCGATTCTTTCCATCCCGTCCCCACCATCGGCAACGCGACAGGCATCCCAGCGCCGGGCCGATGAGGAGGAAATGGCCCGCCGCCCGACGTTTTCAACGGCACAGGGACGTCCGGCAGGGAACGAACGGCGTTCGTCAGACCCGCTTGATCGACTTGATGGGGCCGCGCGGGATGCCCGAACGCTCGGCGATTTCGCGGTCCTGGGCCTCGATGATGGCGCGCGCCGGGGCGTCGCCGTCGAGCCCGCCCAACTCCGAGTTGGGTACCCGGCGGTTGGAACTCAGCGAACCGTCCTGATAGACCACGTTGAACAGAACGAATTCGGCCTTCGCCGTTGGTTTCTTGCGGGCCATGGCAGATCTCCGTGGGCGGCCGGCGGCAAAAGAGGGTGGCGGGACCGGAAGGTCGCCACCGGGACGGATCGCCGGCCTTGTTCGAAAAAAAAGCGCCCGCCTGTCCGTGGGAGGCAGGCGAGGCGCTTTCTAGCAGACGGCGGGCGGGTCGCGCAAGCATGGCCGGCTTGACGGCCCGCCGCCTGCAGACGGGAAGTTCAGGCCGTCCCGATGTCGAGGGCGACGAAACGCTTCTGGCCGCCGTGATTGACCATCATGAGTACCGAGGAACGCTTCTCGGCCCGCGCCGCCTTCAAGGTAGCGGCCACGTCTTCGGGCGTATCCACCGTCGACGGACCGACCTTCTCGATGATGTCGCCGGGGTTGATGCCGGCCGACGCCGCCGGGCTGTCGCCGCGCACGCCGGTGACCAGCACGCCCTTGATGTCCTCGGGAATGCCCAGCCGCTGGCGGACCGGCGGCTCGATGGCGGTCAGGGTCATGCCGAGCGTCGGCTCGGCGGCCGCGGGGCCGTCGTCGGCCGCCGCCACGGTTTGTTCGGCCGGCATCGGCGCCACGGTCACGGCGAAGGTCTTCTCCTTGCCGTCCCGCCAGACGACGAAACGGGCGTCCGTTCCCTTCGGCTTGGCGGCGACGAGGCGCGGCAGTTCCCGCATGTCGTTGATCGGATCGCCCGCGACCTTGAGGATGACGTCGCCGGACTTGAGGCCGGCCTTGGCGGCTGGGCTGTCGGGGGAAACGACGACCACCAGGGCGCCCTTCGCCGCGTCGAGGCCGAGGCCCTTGGCGATCTCGGGCGTCACCGCCTGGACCTGCACGCCGATCCAGCCGCGTTCGACCTTGCCGTGCTGGCGCAACTGCTCGATCACCGACCTGGCGAGGTTGGAGGGAATGGCGAAGCCGATGCCGACGCTGCCGCCGTTGGGGGAATAGATGGCCGAATTGATGCCGACCACCTGGCCTTCCATGTTGAAGGTCGGGCCGCCCGAATTGCCCCGGTTGATGGGGGCGTCGATCTGGATGAAGTTGTCGTAGGGGCCGGCGTGAAGGTCGCGGCCGCGGGCCGACACGATGCCGGCGGTGACGGTGCCGCCCAGGCCGAACGGATTGCCCACCGCCATGACCCAGTCGCCGGTGGCGGCGGTGTCCGAATCGCCCCACGGGACATAGGGCAACGGCGCATCGGCCTTGACCTTGAGGAGGGCCAAGTCGGTCTTGGGGTCGACGCCGACCGGTTCGGCCTTCAACTGGCGCTGGTCGGGCAGCGTGACCGCCACTTCCGAGGCCCCGTCGACGACATGGTTGTTGGTGACGATGTAGCCGTCCGGCGAAATGATGAACCCGGAACCCAGGGCGTGCCGCTCGGGCTGGCCGGGCTGGCCGAACTGCTGTCCCGGCGGCATGAAACGCTTGAAGAATTCCTCGAACGGCGAGCCGGGCGGCAGGTCCGGGAAGGGCGAAGCGCCTTCCCCGTCCATCATGGCGGGAACGCCGCCCTTGATGGTGGTCGCGATGTTGACCACCGCCGGCGTCACCTGTTGGGCCAGTGTGCGAAAGCTCATCGGCGCCAGGGCGTCGCGTCCGACCAGGCCGGCGGCCGGCGCGCTCTTCGCGCCCAGATCGTTGGGCGGGGCGGCCATGGCCGGCGCAGACCGACCGGCGACGTAGGCGGTGGTGGCGGTGCCGCCGATGACGGCGGCGAGGGCGGCGACGGTGGCCGCCTTTTTCCAAAGCGGGCGGACGACGGTCCGCCGGGTGGAATCGGTGTGCATGGTCTCTCTCCCCTGAAAGCACGAAGGTCCAACGAAGGAACGCGATGACGCAGGCGAACGCGCCGTCATCATTGGGGAGAACTATGGCCGAAGGCGCCTAACCGGGGCGTTGCCGGCGCATGAAACATTGTTAATGCGCGAAGGGAACGGGCCGATCATGAAAAAGGCCCCGCCGAGGGTCTCGGCGAGGCCTTGAACTGGTAGCGGAGGAGGGATTCGAACCCCCGACACAAGGATTATGATGCCTTGGATTGCGTGAGGTTTTCTGCCTTTTTGCGGATGAATATTTGCAATTTTACTGCATACCGGATCACGCCTTGACCTCATCGAACCCGGCTTCTTCGGTCCAAAACCGCTCAAGCTCGGTGTCGTGCTGCTTGCGCCGGGCGACGCGCCGGCGCTCGAACAGATGCCCGTAGAGGTTCATGGTGATCTGGATCGATTCGTGCCCGAGCTCTTCTTTCACTTCCTTCGGATCACGACCCATCGCGATCAGAACGGACGCGCGGAAGTGCCGCATCGCGTGTCGGCCGATGCGGCGGACGCCGGCTATTTGTATGAGTACGCGCCAGCAGTCCCTCGAGAAATTTGCTTGTGATTGCGGCTTGCCTGTCCTCGATCCGAAGACAAGTTTCGGATTGCCGCGCTGCATCCGCTTCAGCAATCGCAGCATATCTGCAAGCTTCTGCGAGATCGCGAGAACGCGGTATGACGTTTCGGATTTCGGTGCTCCGATCTCCGATTCTTGTGCTGCCTGGGCGACTTCTATGATGCGCCGGTCCAGGTCGACACGCTCCCACGGCAGGCCCAAAAGTTCGCCGATTCTGATGCCGGTCTCATAGAGCATATAGACAGCCGGCCGGTATTTCCGCCAGGCTGTCCGCATCTGCCGGCGCTGCCCGCGGCCAAAATTTCCAAGGTTCGGGAAGTCTGCTTTCGTCGCTTTCCGCAGCTTGTCAGCTGCCGCGAGCATCGCTCGGACTTCATGTGGCTGCGGGACATCAACGCGCTTCTTCGTCCGGCCTTCATGATGAATGATCTTCATCCTAGCAGTGCGATCTTCATACAAACCCTGGCTGTCGCAATAGGCGAGCATCGATCGTAAAGACGAGAACGCACGCTTCGCCATGCCTCGGCTCTTGCCGTTTTCCTCGCACCAACTGATCAGCTTCTCGCGATATTGACCGACAGCTTTGCGGTCGAGATCGATCAGTTTTTTGGATCCGGCCGTCGGCAGGATGTAGTTGTTGATGTGATTTTTGTATGGCCCGAGCGTCGATTTGCCTACAGGCTCGCGACCTTCAATGCCGGTCGTCTGGACAGCCTTCAGCCACAGTTCGCACCCCTGCCGCACAGTGATCTTCAACGCGTCGGCGTTCGGCTTGTCCTTCGCGCCGTTCTCCAAAAACTCGCGCGCAGCGTCCTTCGCGGCCGTCTTGCTCTGGTACTTCGACCAAGCAAAGCTCTTCGTCGTTCGCTTGCCGTCGCTGTCTTCGAACCAGACGACGAACGATCCGCTGACACCGCCCTTCGCGCGTTTCGACGGCCAAGTCTTCGGCTCAATCCAAGGCTTCACTTCTTCTCCTCGTCGTCTTTCGCAGCTTCAGCGCGCCGCTTTTCATCGCGATATTGCTGCCGCCAGATCGCTTCGATAAGCGGTTGGCCGCATATCCAGTGCCGCCGCGGGCTCGCGAGCAGGCGCCGATCGCTTTCTATCGTCTCTGGGTCATCTGGATCTGGCGGTTCAAGCGGTCCGCGTTTCATGCTCCCATCTCCTCTCTCAAAGAGTCAGGACCCGTTCCCATTCCGGCCAGATTCGATCCAACGTCGCGCGCGCAATGTCTCCGTTTTCGGGCATCTGAACGGGCTCCGTCAGCGTATCGTCTTCCAGCGCCGGCACGCCGATCAGCGGCGCTCCGGAGGCATTGTACCGCCCGCGGTCGGCGTAAAAAAGCGCGCAAATGATCAGCAGCAGTAGATACGGATGGCCCTGCTTCTCGATCTCATCCGCCATCCTATCGACGGCGTTCTTCTGCGCCGGCGTCAACTCCGCCATGAACAAAGCGATATGAAAATCCCGAGAATGAACTGCCATAAGAAAACCCCCAGGGCGATTGTCCCTGGGGGTAATATGTACACCGATTTTTCGTTTACGCAACTTTTTTCTTCTGGACAGCCGGCGACGGACGGCCGTTCCCGCGGCTCTCTCGGATCTCGATTGCGGCCGCCTGCGCTTCAACAGCGGCTTCGACACGTGCCTCTTTCTGACAGCGCGCGATATCTTTCCAGACGTCTTCCGGCATCCATTCCGGCCTGCGGTCCGCGATTTTTTCGGCGCCGGCGAGCAGGCGTTTGATTACGCCGGTAGCTTGCTGGACCCAGCTTTTCATCGTGCGAACGATTTCAGAAAGCCGGCTGACCTCTCGCTCCGCGGTGTCGGCGCGTTCAGTTTCCCCGGCCAGGCGGCGGCGCAGGAAGTCTTCACGCTGCTCGAGCCGGATACGCTTCTCCCGCTCATCTCGTTCCCGGATTTCGAGATTGCGGGCCAGCGTAAGCAGGGCCTCGTTGTCGCGTGCTGCCGGGTTCGCCGCGATCGCCTGGTCGAGTTGGACGCGGAGAGCGTCGCGTTCGGAGACGATGTTCGCCACTTTTTGGCCCATCGCCTGCTTCGCTTTCCACTCCGCACGGGTCAAACGCTCACGCTTCGGGCCGTCGCGTGTGAGCCCGAATTGCGTGGAGACCTGATCAAAATATTCGTCCTGCACCTGCCGCATCGCGTCGCGATACGCGGCTTCCATCTTGCCGCGCTTCGGCTCTTCGCCCTTCGCTGCTGCCTCTTCGCGTGCTCGCTCGCGCGCGGCGATGCCGGGATGAAGGTCAGCGATGCTGTAGCCTTTTGTCGCGGGATCGAACGTTGCCGTCGTTCCGTAATGTACGTGAAAAAATTCTTCGTCGGAGTGGCGCAAGACGTATTTGAGGTTCGATCCCCAGCGAGCGACCAGGTGCTCGACGGTCGCTTTTTCCCACCGCAGATACTCGGCAAAGCCGTCGGCATCGATGTCAGCGCGACGCACGGGCCAGCTGGCGACGCCGGAGATCAGCAGCTGCGCATCCTTGCGCAGGCCTCGATCGTATCTCCCTTGATCCTTCGCGATTGCGGCACAGCGCTTGATTTCGTCGACGGTACACTCCGGATTTTCGCCATAAACAAGCACAGGCGGTTCCGGTTTTTCAACGTGATCGCACGCGCCTTTCTTGCGCGTCAGCTCGGCAACGATCTCATCGATCGTCCACCGCGGCGCGTTCTTTTTGCCGTTCTTCGACTTTGCGGCGACGTTTCTTTTGTTGAGTGCGTAGGTCTCAAAATGGAAAAACTGATACATTGGACGACCCTCCTATAGATAAAATATATAAAGATTTTTCTGAATTTCTCGGGTATTCTTTGCCTGTCTACCCTTCTCATGAGCGGGCTCTTGGCGGGTTGTTTTAGGGGCCTAAAGATAATCTATAGACCGACTAGGCATATCTATCCCTTCCGGGATAACGATATGCGTCGGCCCGCCGGGGCAGGCGTGCTCGCGCACGCAGTTACAGACAATTTGCAAATTGTCTGTAAAACGGTTTTCGTTGTGCGCCGAAAACCAAAATGCTATGCTTGGGAGATGAGCGAGGAGAAAAGAAAGCGCGGCCGGCCAACGGTGTTGGACCGGCCGATGAGCCAGCCCGAGCGGCACAGGCGCTGGCTTCAGCGCCTGGCTGAGGACGGACTTTGCCGGAAATCAGTCGTGATTCCGGTCGAATTCACCGCGCTCGTCGATGAATTCGCAGATGCGCTTTGCGACCCGCGGACGCGGGATATCGCATTGAATGCAATGCGGATGGCGGCTGGTGCCGCGGCGCAAATTCGCGCCGCGGAGAAGCAGGCTGCTAAGCAAGAAGCCTGACGAGATCGCCGTACGTGACGGCGAGCATCAGCAGAATCAGCATTGCGATCCCTGCCCGCGTGAGCCAGTTCGCTACTGATTCTGGGAGACGCCGCCCTGCAACCCGCTCGCCAATCGCAATCAATGCCTGGCCGCCGTCTAGCAGAGGAAGCGGCAGGAGATTGAACAAGCCGACGACGAAGGAGACCAGCGCGATCATCAGAATCGCGTTGCCGGCGCCGAGAGAGACTGCATCGCCGGCGACCTTCGCAAGCATGACGGGACCGCCGAGATCTGTGATTCCGGTGCCTGCGACTGCCTGGCTGATCGATGAAAAGAATGAGGTGGCGATGGTTCCGAGAACGCTGCCGGACATACGGAGCGCGGCTGGCAGATGATGCCCGTACGCGATCGCGAGCCCGGCGATCGCCGCGAAACCGGCTACGATATTGACTGCCGGCCCGGCGAGGAATACGGCCGCACGCTTCCACCAAGCCGCTGCATAGAGCGCTTCGTTGTCGACGTCGACCAGGCCGCCGACGGGCAGCGCCCTCATCTGATACCGCGTGCCGCCGATCTGCCTGCCGATGATTTCCGGCCCGAGACCGAGCGCGAATTTCTTGACGGGAATCCCGCACAGCCTGGCCGCGACGAGGTGCCCGGCTTCATGGATTCCGACGACGGCAAGGGCGGTGAGGACGAAGCCGAGGAGATAGATCATTGCGCGCGCTCCGGCTGGACGAGATCAGCGATGCTGCGAAGCTTCCCGATCGCACTGAGCAGGCTTTCGCGCAAAGCGAGGATATATTCTGCGACATCGAGTTCCGTTGCCGCAGCAGATGCCGGGGCAACAGGAACCGCCGGCGGCGAAAGAAGGACTGCCGGCACCTCCTGCTTCTCGACGCGAACCTCAACTACTGGCGGGCTTGGAGCCTGCCACGGCGCCGTCGTGCAGCCGATCGAGCAGGCGCTTAAGAACAGGACCAACCACGCGATTTTCAGTTTTTGCAACATCGGAAAGTTCCTTGCGAAGCGAATTGTTTTCGGCCTGGCGTGCATCAGTTGCGGCCTGGAGCTTATCGATCGCGGCCAGCGTCCGTTCGTGATCGGCCTTCATTTTTGCGAATGCGTCGGCGTTTTTCTTGGCGGCGGCTGCATAGATCTCAGCCTGGCGGCCGGCCGCATCGCGCTGCAAAACAGCGTTCTCGCGCTCAACGGATAGGTCGGAAATATGGTGATGCTGAAACCAAATATATCCGCCGGCGCCGAGGATCAGCGCGGCTGGGATCGCCCATTTCATGATCTTCAGAACGGAGCCTCCGCCGAAAAAACTCAGTGCGGTGCTACCGATCGACAACGCCCAGGTCGCGGCCTTGGTGCGCATGAGCCAGCTTCCGATGGTCACAAAAACACTCATGATGGTAGCTCCGTTTCGCAAAGTTTCCGCTCGGCTGCGCGGCGATTGGCCAGGCCCTGCACAACCTTACCGCCGGCTTTGTTCCAGGCTGGAAAACCGCGGCAGGCCTCGGCCCAGCGACCCGCGCGGAAGTTTTTAGCGATTGTCGATTTGCGGAAAGCGCCCGTGCCGATGTTGTAGGCAAGGCTCACCGAGGCGGCGATCTGGTAGGGGTGCCCTTCGAGTTGCGGCACGCATTTCAGCACCGGGCCGGCATGGGCGATCAGCTCGGTTTCGAGGCTCTCAATGCATTCAGCCTCGCTGTATCGCTGGCCGATCACCGCATCCGTGGTGTCGCCCATGCACTTCGTCGGAATGCCGCCGACGTCGGCATAGCCGACATATTCGGTGCCTTCGAACGCTGGTACGATCGTGCAGAGGATGCCTGCCGCAGCAGCGCCGACGATGCGAATGAGGACGGCTTTTGACATGATTTTTAGTGTCCGTACGTGGCGCGGAGGTAGTCCAACGAGATCCATTGGTGATCGTAATTTCCCGCCTGGACGCAGCGCTTCACGACGAGACCGCGCCAATAAAGCGAGTTCGCCGGGCCCGCGAAATCTGCATGAAAATCGAAGAAGCATCCGACGATCAGACCGAGAAGGCGCCTGTTATCGGCTGTCACTGTTTCGGCAAAATCGCGAAGGTGAGAGTGTCCGACGGTTGATGAAGTGAGCCCCTTAAGGATCAGGCTGCGGGCGTGGTTGACGCCGCCGACGGGCTTTCCCATCACGCCGGAAATCAGGAAATGCGCGTAGGCGATTCCGTCGATAATTGCCGGGATGCGGAATTCATGGAACTTCCAACCGAGCTTTTCGATCTCGAGATCATCGATTGAGATGACGCCATCTAGCTCGGGGATAAGGCTCGATACCCTGCGGATTCTATCTTCGTGATTGCCTTCGCAGCTGTGGAGTTCGGGAAGGATGAGGGGTTTTTCGCCGGCGGCGATCAGCCGGGAGTTCTCTGTATCGAACGGGAGAAGGATGCGCCGGCGTGCGTCGATTGCCGCGGCGACGTCGAGCTTATAGCGCCTGCCTTCGAACGATTTCTTGCCGCCGGCGCCGCCGACGCTGCGGGCGCCGTCATAGATGGAGAGAGACGGAATGTCGGCCATGTCGCCGATGTCGACAACGACATCAGGCTTCAGATCGAGCAGAAAACGGCCAAGCCAATCAAAACGATCGTTCGGAAAATCCGGGTGCGCGTGACTGTCAGGGATCACCAAATGCGTTCGGCCGGCGTGTGATGCCGGCCGTGAAAGTTCCCGATCGATGCGATGGATTTCGGCGATTCCGCCCGTGCTGATCCCCGGCGCCGCAAGTTGGCGGGTCGGCTTGCCAAGCTTCCATCCCGTGCGGGAGAGGCGATCCCGCATAGAACTTCGCGAGATCCCTGCGGCGCGGGCGGCGGCGGCAATACTCCCGTGCAATGAAACCAGTTGAAGCGCTTCCTGTCCAAGATCGGTCACTGTCCGATCCCCCGTTTCTTGTTGCTTCTATATATGAAATATATAAAGATCGCCGCAGAATGCTTGTTATTTCTTTCGACCGACGAGTTTTTGCACAGACTCTGTTTCCCAGATCCTGATACAAGCCCAGATGAATGACGCGGTCGCTGCCATGCTTGGCATCCATCCCATGAGCGTCCCGATCATTGTGCTGATCGCGGCATAGTCGAAAATCTTCTGCCAGGTTTCGGAGAGCATGTTTCTGAGTGTTTCGAGCATGGTCGTTTTCCAAGAAAAAGGGCCGCTTTCAGGGCGGCCCAGGATTGCGGTTGATGGTGGGATAGTGCGTCCGTGTTTTGAAAACCGCACCAGCGGTCAAAAAACAGGGCTAATTTTGTTTCACCATTCGACGATTTGGAGTAATGTTGCGCCGGGGAATGGATCTATCCGGAAACGCCACACGCCATCAATTTCGTCTCTGAAGTAGATCGCGTTTCCTCCAAGTTGTGGAGTAATCATCCGTCCCGATACGCTTGTGTCGAGGATCGGGCCAGCATTGCGCACGGGTCCATACGCTGTCTCAGAATCTGGCCGGTGATATTCTGTCCACGTCATCCCTGTGTCGCTTGTGTAGTAAATTTTCTTTTCTACGTTATCGATGCCAACCCACCGCGAGAATTTTGAATCCCATGCCATCTGCATCTGATGAGCGCGCGGCGCGCGGGCGGAGATTGTAGCACCATAATTTTCGGCGTAGATGACAGTGCCGCCGCTGTGACCGTGCATCAACGCATTGCCGGCGCCGTCACAAGCGATTCTCGGTGTGACGAATCCGGTTGCCTGAGGCGCAGACCAGCCTGTGAGATTCGTCGAGAAAGTGACATTGCCGTCCGCGTCCGCTGCTACGAAGAACGTCCCGTCGCGGTCACAAGCGACAGTGCAGACGTCACCCATCCCGGCTACGGAGATACGTGTCCAGTTCACGCCGTCAATTGACGTCATCATCAATCCGGCGTCGCCTCCGGCCAGGAACTTCCCGCCGCCACCGCAGATCGAACGGAACGCATTCTTGAAAGCAAGCTGTCAATCGGCGCCGAAAAGTAGGCCAGGATCGGCGCCGAAAAGTAGGCCACACCGGGGGTTGTGTTTGGCCTGTTG
>NZ_JAOTID010000038.1 GCF_026163695.1 Shumkonia mesophila
CAGGATCGCGATCAGCGGCATCTTCTCCAAACACGCATTCAAGGTCGGGCCTTGCGACATTCTCAGACTCCTGGTTGTACTTCCGGTCTCGTCCGTAATGTTCAAGCTCAATGCAAAGGCGCCTAAAAGGCGTACAGGCCGCCGCCATCTACGACCAGGATGTGGCCATTAACGTAGCGGGCAGCGTTGGAAACCAGATAGGTTACCGCCCAACCGACATCCTCCGGGTCACCTACCTTGCCGGCGGGAATTCGGCTGAGAACTCGCCGCTCTCGATCGGGATCTCCTTTTTGGGCGTTCCGATACAGGTCGGTATCGATCCAGCCGGGCGCGACGGCATTAACTCGTATTCCACGCCCCCCCAGCTCCACAGCAAGGGATCGAACCATACCCACATAGGCTGCCTTCGACGCGGAATAGCCGATCACCTTGGGAATCCCCAGGAACGAGGCCATGGACGCGGTGAATACGATATTGCCGCCTCCCCGCTCGAGAAAATGGGGAAGTACTGCCCGGGTCATGGCGTATGCACCACCGACATGGACCTGCCACACCTTAGTCAGGTCGTCGATCTCGGTTTGCTCGATCGGCTTTTTAATGGTGTTGCCGGCATTGTTGACGAGAATGTCGATCGGCCCGGCTTCCAAAAGCCCATCGACTAGACCTTGGGCGCCCGTGAAGTTAGTGACATCGAATACCCGCGCCGTAGCCATAGAACCAAGGGTCTCGCAGGCCTTCTCCACAATCTCCGCATTCATATCGAGAAGGACGACATCGGCCCCCGCCGCCACCAAGCAACGGGCAATGGAAAACCCCAGCCCGCGACCGCCTCCAGTAACCACGGCCCGTTGTCCCGCCAGGGAAAAAGCTTCCATCAAATCCATGATTCGGTTCCTCCAACCGTATTCGCCTCGTCAGAAAACGCGCCGCGAAGGCGCGTCGCTCCCGGGGACAGACCTGTCCGCCCCGTGCCCCGAATCGAGATTCCTCTTACCATTCCGCCACCGATCCATCGTCGTGCCGCCAAATCGGGTTTCGCCAGCGGTGACCTTCCCGTGCCCGTTCCACCACGTAGGCCTCGTTGATCTCGATCCCCAGACCGGACCCCTCGGGGATGGCAACGAAGCCGTTCTCGTAGGCGAAGACACTGGGGTCGCAGAGATAGTCCAGGACGTCGTTGGATGTGTTGTAATGAATCCCCAGACTTTGTTCCTGGATGAACGCGTTGTAGGCGGTGGCATCCACCTGCAGGCAAGCGGCAAGGGCGATCGGTCCAAGCGGGCAATGTGGCGCCAACGCGACGTCGTAGGCTTCGGCCATCGCCGCGATCTTCTTGCACTCGGTTATGCCGCCCGCATGAGACAAATCCGGCTGGATGATGTCGGCGACCCCTTCCGTTAGCAGTCGCCTGAAGTCCGAGCGCGTAAACAGGCGTTCGCCCGTGGCGATAGGGATGGGGGTCGCCCTGACGAGGTCCCGCAGTTGATCGAGATGCTCCGGCAAGACGGGCTCCTCGATAAAAAGGGGACGCAGAGGCTCCAGTTCATGCATCAAGACCTTGGCCATGGGCCTGTGCACCCGACCGTGGAAGTCTATGGCGATATCCAGATCCGAGCCGCAGGCGTCGCGCAAGGTGGCCACCCGCCCTACGGCGGCATCGATCTTCTTGTACGAATCGACGATTTGCAGTTCTTCGCAGCCATTCATTTTGACGGCTGTGAACCCCCGCCCCATGGCGTCCTTCGCCGCGGCGACGAGGTCGACCGGCCGATCACCGCCTATCCACGAGTAGACCCGGATCCGGTCGCGGCAGCGCCCGCCCATCAGCTCGTGAACGGCGGCCCCGTGATAACGGCCCTTGATATCCCACAGGGCCTGATCGATGCCGGCGATGGCGCTCATCAACACCGGGCCGCCGCGATAAAATCCCCCACGATAAAGGGCCTGCCAATGATCCTCGATGCGCAGCGGATCCTTGCCAACCAGGTAATCCGCCATTTCGCCAATGGCGGCCTCAACCGTATCGGCACGGCCCTCAACGACCGGCTCGCCCCACCCCGCCAAACCGGCATCGGTCTCGATCTTCAGAAACAACCATCGAGGCGGAACCTTCCACGTCCGAAGCCGCAAAATTCTCATGATGGTATAGGCCCTTGGCTACAGAGATGCGGGACCGACCCCGGCCATCGAGGGGCCCCGAGAATGGAACGGGGAATGTCACCAATCGCCAATGGACCCATCCGGACGGAAGCATTCGTGGATCTTTCCGAGGATCGGCTCATCCGAGCCGTCCAGGAAGAAGGCCCCACCCAGTCCGGGGCCGCCGGGGAGGCCGCAACACCCGTCGGCCTCCACCTTCACCAGGGGCCCGGATATCTTGGCGAAGACGTCATGGTCCTCGTGCCGATGCTCGAGCATGCCAAAGGCCTGGGCGCTCGCCGCCAGATGGAGGCTGGCCAGAACCTGGAGAGGCCCGTTCGGATTATGCGGGTTGAACGCGACCCCGTACGTCTCGGCCATTGCCGCGATCTTCCACAGCTCGGTAATCCCCCCCCCGTTCGACACGTCCGGCTGGATGATGCCGGCCAGTTGTTCT
The DNA here is from genome assembly GCF_026163695.1 of Shumkonia mesophila. Taxonomy (NCBI): domain Bacteria; kingdom Pseudomonadati; phylum Pseudomonadota; class Alphaproteobacteria; order Rhodospirillales; family Shumkoniaceae; genus Shumkonia; species Shumkonia mesophila. The sequence goes on from NZ_JAOTID010000038.1 coordinate 2,597, forward strand.
TCGAGGATGGCCCGGAACCCCCACCGCGTAAACAACCGTTCCCCGACCGCAATCGGCGTGGAAAAACGCTCGACGCAGCGCCGAAGATCCTGGGGCGATTCGGCCGCCGCCGGCTCCTCTATCCAAAGAGGCGCGGTGTGCCGGATGGCGCTTTCCATCACGATGGCCCCCGCCCAACTGAGTTTTGCGTGGAAATCCACCGCGAAGTCCATATCGCCCAGTTCGTCACGGACAGCCTCGCAACACGCGACGACCCCGCGGACCGCCTTGAAGTCCACGACGGGCCCGACCGGCGGCAAGGGATAGATCTTTACCGTCTTGTACCCAAGGGCTTTCGCCTCGCGCACCCGACTGCGGAAAACGTTTGGATCCTCGGATAGGCCGAGATTGGCGTAAAGGCGGACTCGCGTCCGGACCGCTCCCCCCAGAAGCTTGTAGACCGGCAGGCCGGCAACCTTGCCTCGGATGTCCCACAGGGCCACATCGACGCCGGACAGGGCGCTCGTCAGGATTGGGCCGCCCCGCCAGTAGCTGTGCCGGTAGACCCGCTGCCAACACCATTCCGTGTCCGTCGGATCGGCCCCAACCAGAAGTGGCTCCAGATCCCGGACGGCCCCTGCCACGCCGTTCGGTTTTCCCGGCAGCGAGCATTCCCCATACCCGACGATCCCCTCGTCTGTTTCCACCTTGATATAGCACAAGTCGCTCACCGGCCCCTGAACGGGAAAGGGTTTAATCGAGGCAATTTTCATCTGGTCACCAAATCACTTCCAGTTTACCGACGCCCACGCTTTCGGAGAGCGATGCTCCCCTCTGGCAAGGGATGAAGACGCTTACCCTTGGATCGAGTCACATAAGGTGCTTCGGCAGGAACAGTACGAGATCCGGGATGAAGAGCAGGAGCAGTAGATCCGCCGCGATCGCGACGAAAAACGGCCAGGACTCCAGAATGTAGTCTTCCACCGGACACTTCATGATTCCGCAGACGGCATACATCGCCACGCCCAGGGGTGGCGTCATCGTGCCCATCGTCACCGTGATGGTCATGATCACGCCGAAGTGCACGGGATCGAAGCCGGCACTGGCCGCGATCGGAGCGAATATCGGCGTGAAAAGGAGGATGTTGACCGTTCCCTCGACGAACATGCCGATGACGATGAGAAAGGCCAGGATCAGCGCGATTTTGACCATCGGCGTGTCCGTAATCAGGCCGATGAAGGTGTTGATGGTGACGGACGTGTGCTCCATGACGATGACGTAACCGATCATCGCGGAGAACATGATGATCAGCATGATCATGCCGATGTCGTTGAGGCTCTCGCTGAAGGCTTCTCGGATGCCGCCCAGGGTCAGTTCGCCGTAGACGAACCGACCGATGATGAGGGCATATACGACGGCGAACGCTCCGGCTTCCGATGGGGTGAAAATGCCGAACCGAATTCCCCCCAGGAGCAGGACGGGAAAGAACAGTGCCCACTTGGCGGCATAGGCGGCGGACGCAATTCGCGACAGGGTGGGAACCTCCCCCTCCTGGATGCCGTACCGCTTGCGACGCGAAACGATGAAGACGGCCAGCATGAGGAAGCTCGCCATCAGCACCCCGGGAACAACCCCGCCCAGGAAGAGCCGGCCGATCGACACGTTGGCCGTGAATCCATAGAGGATGAGGCCGATGCTGGGCGGGATCGTCGGCGTGATCAGCGAGCCGATAATGATGACGGCCGCGGTGAATCCGGCTGGATAGCCCTTCTTGACCATCGTCGGCGCGAGAATCCTGGCCTCCATGCAGGCGTCGGTCACGGCCGCCCCCGAGATTCCGCCCATCAAGGCGCTCAGCATGATGCAGACCTGCGCCAATCCGCCGGCCATCCAGGCCACCAGGACATTTGAGAACCTTAGCAGACGCTCGGTGATGCCAGACCGGTTCATCAGGTTCCCGGCGAGGACAAAAAACGGGACCGCCAGGAGGGGAAAGCTTTGGGACGCAGAGGCAATGCGCTGGACGGCGATGCTGGAAGGAATCGTATCCGAGAGCAGGAAGAAGACGCCCCCCGAGAGGCCGACACTGAAGGCAACGGGGGTGCCGAGAGCGAGCAGAACCACGAAAACAATGCCGACGAGAAGCATCAGGCCCTCCCACCGCGCGGGGCGCTCGTCAGTTCCCGCCAGGACTGGATCGTCTGTCTCGAGAATGTCGTAAGCAGAAGCAGACAGCCGATCGGAACCGCCGCCGTGACAAAGGCGTAGGGAATGTTGCTATCGCTAAATTTTCTCTTCAGATTCAAGCCGGTGAGCTTGTATCCGTAATAAATCACCCAGGCCAGAAAGAATATAATGGAAAGGTCGATGATCATCTTCGTCGCGAAACGAAACCAGCGCGGCGTGCGTTTGATCAACATATCGACGGATATATGCCCCCCTTCCCGCAGCGTCTTGTTGGCGCCGAGGAAAGACAGCCAAATGAACAGCAACTGGGCGAAGTCAACGGACCAGGGGATGGGATAGCCCAGCCAACGCGAAATCGACGCGCAGAAGACCAGCAGAATCACCATCCAAAGCAGAAGGTGGGCGAGTACGGTTTCGCTCTTGCAGAATCGAGCGTACATTTCACGACCTCGAAACAGGGCAGCCAAGCGTTTGTCGGCGCGCCGGCCGGCTTGGGCCGGCCGGCAGCCTTCAATGGTCTCATCCCTACTTAATTTCTGCGAGGATCTTCTTACGGATGTCTTCGTAACCCAGCTTCGTGTATACGGCCGCGGTCCGCTCGCGGAATGGCCTGGTGTCGATGTCGTTGATGATCATACCGGCCGCCCTCATTTTGTCTTCGAGCACGCCGATCCGGGCGGCAGTGTTCTTACTGGCCTCGACGCCGGCCTTGACCCACTCGTCGAGCAGAATGTCCTGGATGTCCTTGGGCAGGCCGTCGAACCACTTCACCCCCGTCACGAAGCCGTGGACGTGGTTGAAGTGGCCGGTCTTGGTCATGTACTTCACGACCTCCTGAAGTTTCGAGCCCCACACGGCAACCGTCTGCGCCTCGGCACCGTCAATGACCTTCTGCTCCATGGCTGGATAGACCTCGGTCCACGGCATCGGCGTCGGCGTGGCCCCCATGGCCCGGATGGATTCCATCCAGGTCGGTGTTCCGGCGGTCCGGATGCGGAGTCCCTTGAGATTATCGGGAGACTTGATCTCCTTGTTGGTTAGCAGATGCCGCGTGCCGTGCCACCAGTTGAAGGCAAGGACCTGGAACCCGTTCTTCCGAAGTTCCTTCACCCAGCTCGCGAAAGTCGGAGTCTGGGTGATCTTGAGGGTGACGTTGGCGTCATCGGCAATGTACGGGCAGGTGAGAATCCCCAACTCCTTGACATAGGAAGCAAGCCGCCCGCCATCGGTCAGGACCGCGACGTTGCTGCCGGCCAACGCCTGTTCCATGACGTCATCGACACTGCCGAGCTGGTTAGCGGGGAGAATCGAGAGCTTCAGCCTGCCGTTGGTCCGACTTTTCACGCTCTCCGCCATGACAAGCAGGCTCTCGACATGCGAGTCGTCGGACGACAGCGCGGTCCCGACGTTCAGCGTCCAGTCGGCGGATGCCGTATTGGTGACAAGAAGCCCCGCCAAAGCCACTGCCCCTGAAAGCCACGCAAACCGGTTCTGTTTCATAACGATTGTTCCTTTTCCTGCCAAGTGGGTTCCCAGGATGCTGGGATCCTAGTATCCTGAAAGAACGTTGTCAAATTCGTTTCGAATGCACCTCTTCTGGGATTGAGTGCGCAGGAGAAACTGGCCGCCGAGTTGTGGTAGTGATCGCTATTGTCGCGGCGGTTTGAACGCGCCTTCCCTTGATCAGGGGCTCGCCCGCCAACCCGCCACGTAGGTGTAGCGGTCGTTCTCCGCGTCGCAGATGAAGTCCGCCACGGCAAAGAGGCCGCGCTTGGCGTTGCCGGATGATGTCTGCGTCTTGGGGATGCAGGGCAGAATACCCGTATCCTCGCAGGCCAACACCTTATCGCCATTGCAACAGCCCCCGTCAGCCAGTACCTGACTGCCCCGCATCCGATTACATCGCGCGCCTTGCTGCCCATCGACACCAGCCTCGTGCGCGACAATCAGATGGTGCTCGGCGTCGACGGTGATCTGGACATTGCAACCGACGATGCCGGTGCCCTTGCCGCTGGTCTCGTCGAGGACCACGACATCCCGGGTGAACAGGTTGAACCGGCGGCACAGCACGACGAACTGCGCGCAAGCCGCGCGGATCACCGCCCCGTTGTCGCGGCGGAAATTGGCGATCGTCTTGAAGTCCGGCATCAAGCGGCCGGTCAGTCACATCAGCTCGATGCTACGCTGGCTCTCCAGTTCAAGCCGCTGGCTCGACTGGATGCGATTGCGATCGCCGTAGAGATAGATCTTCAGCAGCGTCGCGGAATGATAGGCTGGCCGTCCCGTCGCTTCCGGTACGACGGCAAAGCTCAGAGCTTCCAGGTCAAGCTCATCAATGAAAACGTCGATGACGCGGACCGGATTGTCCCGTCACATAGACTTCCAGGCGGTGGGGGAGCAGTGTCGCTTGCCGCCGATCTTCGCCCTCAATGAAACGCTTCATCCGCACCCTCGCTGACCGGGAATCACCCTATCAGATCAACGAGTTCCACACCGGCCGGACCCATAACGGCCGTTCTTGGCCTCATTTACACGGCCAAAAGCGGACATTTTGTATTCACTCGATAATGCAAGGGCGGTCCTCGGGAGGTCCCCCGTGAGACAATTGGCGCAGGACGTTTCAATTCCTGCCTCACAGACACCACCAATTTGGCAAATTTAATCGTGAGGAGTCAATTCATCCTCATTCATCGATTCCGCCCATGCACAGGTACTTGATCTCGAGGAAGTCGTCGAGGCCGTATTTGGAGCCCTCGCGGCCGACGCC
>NZ_JAOTID010000040.1 GCF_026163695.1 Shumkonia mesophila
TGATCGCCCGCGACACCGTCGCCGTCGACACTCCGGCAATCCGCGCCACGTCCCGTAAGCCAACGCTCTTGCGAACATATCCCGTTTCCCCGTTCGTAAAAGACGGAGACGAAGCGATTGAACCGGAATCTGTGGCGTCAGATCGCATATTGACAGACGACATCGCATCCATTTAATCTGCAAACGGTTACATCAGGTGCCTATGGCACGTCAACCGTTTGCTTACAAGTCATATTTTAAGAATGGGTAAAGCCATCAATGCAAGCGGTTCCACAGGTTGGCGTCTAGAGGAGAAGGCAATGAAAACTCGTGCGATAGTGGGCGCGCTTTGCGCGGTAGGCTTGTTGAGCAGCGGTCCGATGGCCAACGCCGAGGACCTTGAAGTCCTGCACTGGTGGACCTCGGGCGGGGAATCGAAGGCGGTCGGTGTCCTCAAGGACATGATGGAAAAACAGGGCTACGTGTGGAAGGACTTCGCAGTGGCCGGCGGCGCAGGCTCTAACGCGATGAAGGTCCTCAAGGCTCGCGTCTTGGCGGGAACGCCGCCGACGGCCACCCAGATCAAGGGCGTGTCCATCGATGAATGGGCCGAGGAAGGCGTGCTGGCCAACATCGACGCGGCCACCAAGGGATGGGACAAGGAAATCCCGCCAGCCATCACCAAATTTCTGAACTATAAGGGCCACTACGTCGCTGCCCCGTTCTGGGTGCACCGCTTGAATTGGCTCTACATCAACAAGAAGCTGCTCGACCAGGTCGGCGGCACGCCTCCCACCACTTGGCCGGAGTTCTTCGTGCTGGCCAACAAGCTGAAGGCCGCCGGCATCATCCCGCTGGCCCATGGCGGCCAGCCGTGGCAGGACATCAATCTGTGGGAAGGGGTGGTGCTGTCGAAGGGGGCAGATTTCTACAATAAGACGATTGTCGATCTCGACCACGGCGCCCTGACCTCGGCTACCATGATCGACGTCTTCGACACCGTCCGCAAGATCGCCTCTTACTTCGATCCCGGAACCGCGGGACGCTCCTGGAATCTGTCGAGTGCCATGGTGATCCAGGGCAAGGCCGCCATGCAGATGATGGGCGACTGGGCGAAGGGCGAATTCCTCGCCGCCAACCTCGTCGCCGGCAAGGATTACCTGTGCGTGCCGCGGCCCGGCACCGCCAAACTGTTCATGTTCAACTCGGACTCCTTCATGTTCTTCAAGAAGGACGGCAGCGACGCGGCAACCAAGGGCCAGGTCGCCTTGGCCGAGACCATCACCAGCAAGGACTTCCAGCACAAGGCCGCCTACTACAAGGGAGCGATTCCGGCGCGCAGCGACGTGTCGATGGACGGATTCGACTCCTGCGCCCAGAAATCCCACGACGACTTCGTCGCGGCGATCAAGGACAACGCCCTGATTCCCTCCCTGGCGCACGGCATGGTCCAACGGGACGCCACGCTCGGCGCCATGCGCGACGTGGTCACCCATTTCGTCAACTCCAACGAGGACTCTAAGACGGCCGTGCAAAAGCTGGCCCAAGCCGCCAAGGTAATGTAGCTCGCCCAACCCGCGTCGCCGGCGGAACCAACCGCCGGCGACGTCTTGGGCGACGCCCTATCCTTCGATCGCGATCATCGCGCCCCTCATGTACGCTTGAAGGCAACCCGGCAACCGCCGGCAAAATCTGAGGGATTGCAGGAGTCGAACCGTGTCCGATCCATCGGGAACCACCCCCATCAACCGCCATTGGGGCAGTCGAGCGCGCGGCCCGCGGGTGTCGCCGTTTGCCACATTCGCCGACCGATGGATGCCGAGAATCCTGCTTTCGCCAAGCTTAGCCATTAGCCTCGTTTTCGTTTACGGCTTTATCGCAATCACCGGATATCTGTCCCTTACCGCCTCGCGGCTGTTGCCCAATTACCGGTTCGTCGGACTCGATCGTTATCGCGAGTTGTTCGCCAATGACATCTGGTGGTCGGCAGCGGCCAACCTCGCCTGGTTCGGCATCCCGTTTATCGGCTTCTGTATCGTCTTAGGCCTGCTGATCGCCGTTCTGCTCGATCAGCGGATCCGCGGCGAGGGGGCCCTGCGCGCCGTTTATGTTTATCCGCTGGCCCTTTCCTACATCGTGACCGGCGCCGTTTGGCAGTGGATCCTCAACCCGGATCTCGGCCTCGAACGGCTCATCCGGCAATGGGGCTGGCAGGATTTCTCGTTCAATTGGCTGGCCGATCCCGACAAGGCGATTTTCTGTGTCGTCATCGCTGCCGTCTGGCAGTCCTGCGGCTTCGTGATGGCGCTCTTTCTCGCCGGCCTCCGCGGCATCGACGACGAGATCGTCAAGGCGGCCAAGGTCGACGGGGCAACGCTGCCGACCATTTACCTGAGGGTCGTCATCCCAGGCATGCGGCCGGTCTTCTTCTCGGTCATTCTCATTCTGTGTCACATTACCATCAAGACCTTCGACCTAGTGGTGGCGCTGACCGCCGGTGGTCCCGGAACGTCGTCGTGGCTGCCCGCCAACTTCATGTACACCTTCGCGTTCGATCGCAGCCAACTCGGAGTCGGCGCGGCGTCGGCCATGATGATGCTGTTCACCGTGGTCGCGGTCCTCGTCCCGCTGATGTATGCCGAATCGAGAAGGACGCGCCATGGCGCCTAGAATGACCATTGGACGCGCCACCATCTACGCGGTGCTGGTCCTTTTCGCCCTTTATTTCCTGCTCCCCATTTACGTCATGCTGTCGACTTCGCTCAAGGAGCTCGACGAACTGCGCGCCGGCCACATGCTGGCGCCGCCGGCACGGTTGACGGTGATGCCATGGCTCAAGGCCTGGAGCGAGGCTTGTACCGGCGTGCGATGCGAAGGCCTGGCTCCCTTCTTCTTCAATTCCATCCGAATGGTGATTCCGGCCGTTCTGATCTCGGCGATCATCGGCGCATTCAACGGCTACATCCTGGCCCATTGGCGATTCCGGGCTGCCGATCTGCTATTCACGTTGCTGCTGGTAGGCTTCTTCATTCCGTACCAGGTGGTGATCCTGCCGATGGCCCAATTGCTTGGCCGCCTGGGTCTTTCCAATACCCTGACCGGGCTCATTTTCGTTCACATCGTTTACGGCGTGGCGTTTACGACCATGCTTTATCGGAACTTCTACGTCAGCGTACCGCCGGAGCTGGTCAAGGCGGCGCGGGTCGACGGGGCAGGTTTCTTCACCATCTTCTTCCGCATCCTGCTGCCGCTGTCGTGGCCGACCTTTGCCGTCGGCGTCATCTGGCAGTTCACCCAGATTTGGAACGACTTCCTGTTCGGCGTCATCTTCTCCGGTGCCGACTCGATGCCAATCACCGTGGCGCTCAACAATCTCGTCAACACCTCGGAGGGCGTCAAGGAATACAACGTTGACATGGCCGGGGCGATCATCACCGCCCTGCCGACCCTGGTGGTCTACATCGTCGGCGGTCGGTTCTTCCTGCGCGGCCTGATGGCTGGAGCCATGAAGGGCTAAGGGACAATCCAAAACGAAACGGTTCGAGAAATGGCCACACTTTCCATCCGCAATATTCACAAGAATTTCGGCGCCCTCCCGGTCCTTCAGGGAGTCAATATCGATGTCGACGACGGGCAGTTTCTGATCCTGGTCGGTGGGTCGGGGTGTGGCAAGACCACCCTGCTCAACATCATCGCCGGGCTGGAAACGGCGACCTCCGGCGAGATCCTGATCGGCGGCAAGGTGGTAAACGATTTGCCGCCCCGCGATCGCGACATCGCCATGGTGTTCCAGTCCTATGCGCTCTATCCGTCGATGACGGTGCGCGAGAATATCTCGTTCGGCCTTAGCATCCGCAAAGTGCCGAAGACCGAACAGCAGGCCATCGTCAAGCGCGTGTCGGAGATGCTGCAAATCTCTCATCTCCTCGACCGCAAGCCCAGCCAGTTGTCAGGGGGGCAGCGCCAGCGCGTCGCCATGGGGCGCGCGCTGGCGCGTGATCCCGTGATGTTCCTGTTCGACGAACCGCTGTCCAATCTCGATGCGCAGTTGCGCGTCGAGATGAGGGCCGAGATCAAGCTGATGCACCAGCGGCTCGGCACCACCGTCTGCTATGTCACCCATGACCAAATCGAGGCGATGACGCTCGGCGAACGGATTGCCGTCATGAAGGACGGCGTCGTCCAGCAACTGGGATGCCCTCAGGAGATCTATGACTCGCCAGCGAACATGTTCGTGGCCGGCTTCATCGGCGCACCGCCCATGAACTGCGTCCCGGGGAAACTCATCGAGGCTGGTTCGGGGCTTGGGTTCGAACTCGATACGGTGTGCGAACGCACTATCCTGAATCTGCCGATCACCCGCGCCAAGGCTCAAGTGTACGTCGGCCGCGACGTCATCCTGGGCCTGCGGCCCGAACGCATCTTCGATGAGCGCGATACCCATACCGCTGGTAGCGACAATCTGCAATCGATCGAAGTCCGGGTCGACGTAGTCGAGCCGACCGGGGCGGACACCATGGTCTTCACGCAGTTGAACGGCAAACGGGCCATCTGCCGGGTTCATCCGGCCGCCGAACCACGTCCCCACGAAAACCGCCGGCTCACGTTCGACGTCTCGAAGGCCGTGCTGTTCGATCCCGGCAGCGGGGAGCGGATCGCGTGACACGCGGGCACCCCGGCATGCCCGGTGGCGGCCATAGGATCGGCGCCGAACCTCTTTCTTCAAGTGGAGGCACGTCATGAAGAAGCTTTTGAACGATGCATCGAAGTTTGTGGACGAGATGCTGGATGGGCTTTGCCTGGCG
>NZ_JAOTID010000041.1 GCF_026163695.1 Shumkonia mesophila
GGCCGTGGCCGAAATCCTGGCCTTTTGCGGCTATGACTTCCTGCTCATCGACAACGAGCATGGCCCGGGAGACCCCTTGGCCGTTGCTGACCAACTGCGCGCCATCCAGGTGACGGAAACGGTGGGGATCGTCCGTGTGCCGTGGAATGACCACGTCACGATCAAGAAATACCTCGACGTCGGCGTCGAGGCGGTCATGGTGCCGATGATTCAGAGCGCCGAAGAAGCCAAGGCCGCCGTCGCCGCCTGCAAGTACCCGCCGGTCGGCATTCGCGGCATCGCCCATACCGACGCCCGCGCCAGCAACTACGGCCTCCGCGGCCTCGAATACCTGCGCACGGCGAACGAGAACATCTTCGTCATCCTCCAGATCGAATCCGTCCAGGGCGTGGAAAATGCCGATGCCATCGCCGCCGTCGAGGGCGTCGATATGATCCTCATCGGTCCCTTCGACCTGTCGGCTAGCCAGGGCCATCCGGCCGAGTTCGACCGTCGCGATCACAAGGAGGCGATGGCCCGCGTGAGCGAGGCGGTGAAGCGGGCCGGCAAGTATCTTGGCACGACCCCGTACGGTGGCCGTTCCCTGAATGAACTTTACGATCAGGGCTTTGATCTGATCATCGGCAAACCCGACGTCAGCATGCTCCGCGATGCCGCACTCGAGCAGGTCAGGATGAAGCAGATGTTGACGTAACTTCAATCGGGGCTGGGGCCCGGAGCCGGTATTGCCGTCCTCCCCTCAGCCCAATGACAGCCTCTTCGTTGAGGCACTGACGTAACCGGTTTCAGAAGAGCACGTGAAGTGTGACAGGCCAAAAGATGAAGACAATCAACGCGACGGAAGCCGCAGGCTTAATAGGATCGGGCGTGTGTGTGGTGGTCAGCGGTTCGGGGGGCGGCCACGCGGTTCCCGAGGCCATTCTCGTTGAGATCGAAAAACGATTCCTGGCCGAAGGGCTGCCGCGCGACCTGTGCGTCGTCCATGTGGTCGGCATCGGCGATCGGGCGGGCAAAGGCGCCGCGCATTTTGCCCACGAAGGCCTCATCAAAAGGAGCATTGCCGGGGCCCTGGTTGATTCGCCGCCCCTGATGGAGCTTGCGCTGGCCGACAAGATCGAATCCTACACGCTTCCGCAGGGCGTACTTGCCCAGATGATGCGCGAAGTTGCGGGGGCACGCCCCGGCGTAATCACCAAGACCGGCTTGCATACCTTCGTCGACCCGCGCCAATGCGGCGGAAAGCAGAGCGCGAGGGCCAAGGAAGACCTCGTCGAATTGATGACCATCGACGGCGAGGAGTGGCTTCGCTTCAAGCCGATCCACATGGACGTCGCGCTTCTCCGGGGCACCACGGCGGACGAAGACGGCAACATCACCATGGAGCAGGAGGCCATCCCGGGCGAGATGCTTTCCACCGCCCAGGCGGTCCGGCATTGCGGCGGCATCGTCATCGTCCAGGTCAAGCGGCTGGCGCGCCGCGGCACGCTCCCGCCGAGAAACGTCAAAATTCCGGGAATCCTGGTCGATTACGTCGTTGTCGATCCGGAGCAGCGCCAGACCTACGCCAGCGAGTACAATCCCGCCTATTCTGGCGAGGTGCGCGTTCCCCCCTCCGCCATCAAGCCCCTGCCCTTCGGCCATCGCAAAGCTATTGCTCGGCGTGCCGCCATGGAGCTGTTTCCGGGCGCCATCTGCAACCTCGGAGCCGGTGTCTCGACCGGCATCTCGGTCGTCGCCGCCGAAGAGGGCATTCTCGATCAGGTCATTCTTACCAACGAACAGGGCTTTGTCGGCGGCGGGCCGCTGACCGGCCCGGATTCCGGCGCCGCCCAGAACTTCGATGCCATGCTCGACGAGCCGTACCAGTTCGATTTCTATGACGGCGGGGGGCTCGATCTTGCCTTCCTCTCGTTCGCCGAGGTCGATCCCTCCGGCAACGTCAACGTCAGCCGCTTCGGCGGCAGGATCGTTGGCCCCGGCGGCTTCATCAACATCAGCCAGAATGCCAGGAAGGTGATCTTCAGTGGAACCTTCACAGCGGGCGGGATGGAGGTTGGCTATGAGGGGGGTACCCTGCAGATTCTCCAGGAAGGCCGCCATCCCAAGTTCGTCAGGCAGATCGAACAGATCTGCTACAACGGCCCCTTCGCCGAAAGCCAGGGCCGCAAGGCGGTCTTCGTGACTGAAAGGGCGGTTTTCCAGGTGACCGAAGGCACGCTCGAACTCATCGAAATCGCACCGGGCATCGACGTCGAAAAAGACGTTCTGACCCTCATGGCCAGACAACCGCGCGTCGCCAAGGACCTTGGACTGATGGATGCTCGACTCTTTCGCCCCGAGCCCATGAACCTGGCGGAGGAGTTCACGCGAGCCGCAAAGAGCTGATGCGCAATGGGAGCGCGAATATAGGTGGCATGGAGAACAGAATGGCCAAATCCGGTCTTGATTTTGTCGAAGTCGGACAGCACTACCAGTTCGCGAAGACGGTCGGCGAAACCGATGTGGTCCTGTTTGCGGGCCTCACCGGCGACTTCAGTGATACGCACATCAACGATCAGTACATGAAGGAAAGGTCCAACCTGGGCGGAAGGATTGCCCACGGAGCGCTGCTGGTTGGCTACATGTCGACGGCTTCGACCATCAGCATCGCCCATGTCATCCATCAGGAGGGACTGACGGATTTCCCGGTATCGGCGGGATACGACAAGATTCGCTTCCTCAAGCCCGTGCTGCTCAACGACACGGTTACCGTCCACTACACGGTGTCGTCGGTCGATCGTGAACGGGGTCGGAGCATCGCCAAGGTCGAGGCCGTGAACCAGCATGGCGAATTGGTCGCCGTCGGCGAACATGTTATGCGTTGGGCCAAGAAGCTCTCCGGCAACGCCGAGGCAAGGGACGGCCGCTAGAGAAGGAACCCGAGATATGGGGTTGTTGGGCGAAGGGGTACTGGCCTTCTGGCATGGGGTTGAAGAGGCGGCCGAGGAGGACTTCCTCGCTTGGCACGTACGCGAGCATATTCCGGAGAGGGTCGGCTTGCCCGGCTTCCTGCGCGGCCGTCGCTATGTGGCGGTCGAGGGGCAACCCAAGTTCTTCAATTTCTATGAGGCGGCCTCGATTGAAACGTTCCGGACGCCCATTTATCGCGAACGCCTGAACAACCCTAGCCCCTGGACCCGCCAAGTCGTGGGGCATTTCCGGGATACCACGCGAACGGTCTGCAAGCTGGTAACGAGCATGGGTTGCGGTGAAGGGGCATGGGTGGAGACCATCCGATTGGGTGCGGCTGTTTCCGCCGAAAATTTCCGTGAGATCGTCGCCAATGACGTTCTGCCTGGGCTCTTTTCGGGAAAAGGCATTGCGGGCGTTCATTTCCTTGAGGGTATTCCATCGGAAAGCCGCCCCGACACAGCGGAAAAGGCGCTTCGCTCCGAACCCGATCGGGTGGCTGACTGGATTCTTCTGGTCGAGGCCGTCAGCCATGCCCACCTGACCGCCCAGCGGACGGCGGCGGCAGCCGATGTTTTCAAGAGAATCGGCGCCGTCACGTCGATCGAGCGCGGCATTTACCAGATTCAGTTCTCGCTGGGGAAGGCGGATTTGGCGGAACCAGCCTGAGAACGGCTTTCCGATGCCGCGCCGGCAAGTCTATTGACGATAATTCACCTGTATGGCTATTGCTCGTTTCGACATGTCGACCCGGGGCGAGGGGTTCCGCGGCGACCGGTGGACGTCAAGTGGTACCTATGGGCAAATCAGGCCGCCCCGTGATGCGGCGGACGGAGAATGGCAACGAACCTCCTCCGTTGATGGACGGCAGAGGGGTTAGCTCTGTTCGCAAGAGCGTTGGCTTACGGGACGTGGCGCGGATTGCCGGAGTGTCGACGGCGACGGTGTCGCGGGCGATCA
>NZ_JAOTID010000042.1 GCF_026163695.1 Shumkonia mesophila
GAGTTCATCCGCCGCTTCCTGCTTCATGTCCTGCCGCGCGGCTTCCATCGCATCCGCCACTATGGCCTGCTCGCCGGTGCCTCCCGCCAGGCCGGTCTGGATCGCGCCCGCGAACTGCTGGCGGTGGCACCACCGGCCGATGACGACGGGCCGGAGGAACCGCTCGACACGCGGCCGCCATGCCCTTGCTGCGGGGGACGCATGGTCATCATCGAGACCTTCGCCCGATGGCACCAACCGCGCGCGCCGCCGTCGAACGCCACACCAGCCGGGAGAAAGACGCCGTGACCCGGCACGGCCCGGACTCGCAAGATCTCGCGGCTCCTCTGCCTCGGGCAACGGGCCGGTTCGCGCCGGCCATCACCACCCCCGCCGCGACAGGCTCCAGCGCCAGCCGTTCACCGCGAAGGCGCGGCCCGATCCGGCCCCATGACAGCCTGTCCACGCCAGCGGCGACGCGCGTCGACACCTGTCGCACCACCCTCAAGACCGACCCAAAACCGAAATCCCCATAGACCCCAGCCCGGGGCCCGCGGGTTCGTTCCTCGGGGACTTTCGTACGCCTCGCGGCGCCCGAAACTCTTCACGGGAGCGGAATGTCCGCTGTCGAACTCGCGATGCAGCAAACCGGATATCGCCTCGGTCGTGGCTTCGGCAACTGCTGCCCTGATTAAGCCGTTCGCATTACAACGCCCCTACCGTTTTACGGTTTGCAAACAGACCGCCAACGAGAAGCATTGGCCATCACTTTCCTGTCTTACTTTCGAAAATGAGGTGTCCAGCGCGCAGTTAGCCCTTCGTCGTCGTCGCCATCCTCTTCCTCGCGATAGGTATCCTCGATGAGGGACGGACAGGTAAGTACAGTAAGGGCCTTACCATAGCCGCCAAGCCCGATGACTTCTTCTACCCCGCGAACGGCGCGCACACCACCCAACCAGTCCATAATGTCGATTTCATCCTCGGCCCGCTCGGCGCGTGCAACACTTTGCGGCTTCGCATTGAAGCGCCCGGTTGCGGTACCTCCCTGCTGATCGCCGACAGGCGGCTGGCCGCGCTGGCGCCGCTCCTGGCCCGGGTGCCGGAAGACGTTCCGGTCTACACCGCCGACCAGAATGTGCTCGACTCCATCGCCGGCTTTCCCCTTCATCGCGGCATCCTGGCGCTCGGCCGGCGGGCGCCAATGCCGCCGGCGGAGGAACTGCTAGCGGGCCTGGGGCCGCGAGCAATGGTGGCCGCCCTGATCGGGATCGGCAATCATGACAACATGGGCGGCATTTTCCGCAACGCCGCCGCTCTCGGAGCCGACGCGATCGTGCTTGATGCCGAAAGCTGCGATCCGCTGTATCGCAAGGCCATACGCGTTTCCGTGGGCGCCAGCCTAATGGTTCCCTTCGCCCGCCTGGAAAGCGGCACGGACGTCGTCGCCCTTCTGGCCGGGCAGAGTTTCGAGCCGCTGGCGCTCAGCCCGGCGGGAAACATCCCGCTGGTCCGGCTGGCCCGTCCGCCGCGGGCGGCCATCCTGCTTGGCGCCGAGGGGCCCGGCTTGCCTGCGGACGTGCTGGCCCGAACCCGGACCGTCCGCATCCCGATAGCCGACGGCTTCGACTCCCTGGACGTCGCCACCGCCAGCGGCATCGTTCTTCACCATCTGGCCGACTTGGCGCAGGAGGAATGAACCCCGTGCCTTTTTCCTCCGCTCGTTCCACCGGAGGAACGAGGAGCAACCGTTAACGACAAAAAGAAGGGCCGGGGGCCGGCCTATGTCGCGCTCCCGACCCTGATTTCATTATATCCGAAAAAATTTCACTATTTCCGGAGTCCGACACTACAATTACCTGGTCGAATGGGCGAGCCTATACCTGCAACCAAACCATTATGAGCGGCCAACTTTAACCAATTGAAGCTCCTATCCGGACCCCTTGGAGCCGGCCCCCACCTCTTTCGCGTAGCCTAGTCCGGTCGCCTCCATGCTGGCCCGCATCCTGCCGTCGAACAGCCCGGCCGTCGGAAAGTTCCGGCCCGCTGAAGACCCCATTCCTTCAACTCTTGAAATATGAGGACATCGGGCGAAGACTTTTTAAGAAAAACTCCCAACTATCCACAGAAAGAAGGGACCGGAAGAGGATGCCGACGGCGGTCTGGGGGCGCGGGCCCGCCGGACGGGGTGCTGCTTTATTGAGAAGGACGCGAACATCGCGCCGCCAATAATTTGGAGGCACCGTCGAATGACCATTCAACAGATGATATTTCTGCCACAGCCACAAAGGATGAAAGGGCCGCCGGCCAACGTCACATCGAGGTATCAGCCGCCTTCCTCTTCCAGTACGCTCTCAACGACCTCGGGATGCTTCGCGATCACCTGCAACAGGATCCGCGATGCAGTATCAGGCTCGCTGCGCTGCTGCTCCCAATTCCGGATAGTTGAGACGTCGAGCCCGTAGCGGATCGCGAACTCTTCCTGGGTGTCCCTTCGCCGCTCGCGAAGCTGTCTCAATGTCTGGCTCACGTGGCGCGGGGCGGTTCTCTTGTGAACAGAAACCCCCAGGGCCCGGAATTTCTTCGCGAGCTCGTTAAAAGGCTCGGCCGCGGTCAGCAGAACCGGAACGTCCTCATCCTTCGTCAGCCTAGCCAGAATGGCATGGGCTTTCGACAACCTGAGGCCGTTCCATACCAGCGTCCTGACCACATCCACTGGCCGATCAAGGGGTGCTTTTCGCGACAAGACCACGGCGACGGACGAACCGGACGGGTTTTGGGGCATGGCCAGGACGGCACCCGGTTGTTCGAACGCCTCCATGAACAACGATTTCTTCAACATCCCAATCCTCCATTGCCACCTGCGCCAAAGCGTTCAGTCCGTCACGGCCAATCTTGCCGGCGCCACTATCACCATGAATGTGAAACTCGGAGAAGCGAATCCTGCGGCCAGGCAAAATCTCAACTCTTGTAACCACGTCGATCTTGCCAATCTTCTTTCCTCGCTTCCGCACCAACGCGTAGAACACGAAACTGGGTGGCTCGTCATCCTCGAAGCTTTCGTCTTTCCCTTCGAGGACCAGTTCGATTTCCCAGTCACCATATATATACGCAAGTTGCGTAGTTTCGTCAAGGTCGCCACTCACCCCGCACCCCCCATTTCAGATCCGACGTCTTGGACAGTTCCGCTATTCAACATACGCAGACATCACGGCGAACGATAGATGTCTGGGGCAGCCCCATGGCGACTGCTATACCAGTTGAGAGCGGCCGATACCTTCGGACGGACCGCCTCGTTACCGGCTAGAAAGCCCGGTGTCGGCTTGAACGTCAGCGCGATCGGTTCCGGACACCACAGACCCCACGAAGTGGTACGACGAACCTGCCGGTCGACGGCATTCTTGAGCAGAGCCTTGAGTCCGTCGGCAAAGCCCATCGCAACGCGCTTATAGCGCCCCTTGCCGTTCTCGACCCACCGGCGCTGGTTCCAGTGGAACACCGCCACCTTCCAGTCCGTCTTCTGGTTGACGCCGAGGAGGCGGGCGAGCACCGCTGATGAGATCCCCTTGCTAGACGTGAGGACGAGGAAGAAGGCCTGAATCCATTTCTTCAGCGGCAGCTTGGTGGCATGGAGCGG
>NZ_JAOTID010000043.1 GCF_026163695.1 Shumkonia mesophila
CTGTGGAGCGGCGTGCAAAAGTCGGCCACCTGAGGGGGTGATCGGCGTCCAAAATTAGGCCAGCCCCTTGATCAGGTTAACGTGACCTCCGGTTGTAGGATCGGAGGTGCCGACGAGGGATGCTGACAGTGGAGACGATTGCGCGGGTGCGCCGAGAGCACGCGAAGGGGAAGAGCGTTCGGGCGATCGCCCGAGATTTGCGGTTGTCGCGGGACACGGTGACGAAGTACCTGCGGTCCGACGACACCGAGGGGAAGTACGAGCGGCATTCACAGCCATTTCCCCAGCTTGGGCCGTTTCTGGCGGAGTTGGAGCAGTTGCTGGAACGCAACGAGCGCCAGCAACTGCGCGAGCGGCTGGACAAGCGCCAGCTCTTCGAGGCGCTGCGGCGTGCCGGCTATGTGGGCGGTTACGACGCGGTGCGGCGCTATGCCCGGCGCTGGGCGGAAGCTCGGGCGACGAAGACCGAGGCGAAGGTCACCGAGGCTTTCATCCCGCTGATCTTCGCGCCGGGCGAGGCGTATCAGTTCGACTGGTCGGAGGAGTGGATCGTCCTCGACGGCGTCGCCTTCAAGGCGCAGGTGGCGCAGGTCCGGCTGTGCCACAGCCGCATGCCGTACATCCGCGCCTATCCGCGGCAGACCCAGGAGATGGTGTTCGACGCCCACGCCCGGGCCTTCGCTTTCTGGGGCGGAACCTGCGAGCGCGGTATCTACGACAACATGAAGACCGCCGTCGACGCGGTATTCGTCGGCAAGGACCGGAAGTTCAACCGCCGCTTCGCCCAGATGTGCTCGCACTATCTGGTTGAGCCGACCGCCTGCACGCCGGCGGCCGGTTGGGAGAAGGGCCAGGTCGAGAACCAGGTCGGCAGCCAGCGCCAGCGCCTGTTCATCCCGCGTCCGCACGTCAAAACACTGGACGAGATGAACCGCCAGCTTGAGGACGGCTGCCTCGCCCATGCCCGTGAGAGCCGCCATCCCGACGACCGCGAACGCAGCGTGTGGGAGGTGTTCGAGGCCGAGCGCGCGGTGCTGGTGCCAGTCCGCGGTCCCTTCGACGGATTCCGCGAGGTCACGGCCAGCGCCTCGAAGACCTGCCTGGTCCGCTTCGATCGCAACCGTTACAGCATCGAGGCCAGGGCCGCCAATCGGCCGGTCCAGTTGCGGGCCTATGCCGATCGCGTCGTCGTCCGCTTCGACGGCGAGGTGGTGGCAGAGCATGAGCGCCTCTTCGGCCGTGACCGCGTCCGCTACGACCCGCTCCACTATCTGCCGGTGCTGGCGAAGAAGCCCGGTGCCTTGCGCAACGGCGCGCCCTTCAAGGACTGGGAGTTGCCGCCCAACCTGGCCAAGCTGCGCGCCAGGCTCGGCCGCTCCGACGAGGCCGACCGCCAGTTCGTCGGTGTCCTCGCCGCCATCCCCGAGGACGGTCTCGAAGCCGTCGAGGAAGCCTGCCGCCTCGCCCTGGCCGAGGGGCTGTGCAGCCGTGATGCCGTGCTCAACATCCTGTCCCGGAGCCGCGAGGGGGCACCACCGCCGGCTTTGGCCACTCCGCCCACGCCGCCGCTGCGCCTGGTTCCTGCCGCCGATTGCGCCCGCTATGACCGTCTGCGCACCATCACCCCGGAGGTCGACCGTGGAGCGGCATGACCTTCTGGCCTTGATGACCAAGCTCAACCTCGCCGGCATGCGCGCCGCCTATGACGACATCATGCGCGACGGGCTGAAGCGACAACGCTCCGTCCAGCAGATCCTCGGCGATCTGCTCACTGCCGAGGTGGCTGAGAAGACGGCCCGCTCGATCAGCTACCAGATCGGCGCCGCCAAGCTGCCCTTGGCCAAGGAGCTGACCGAGTTCAAGTTCGCCGAGAGCCCGGTCAACGAGGCCCTGGCACGTGACCTGCACGGCGGCGGATTCCTTGAGACGCAGCGCAATGTCGTCTTCATCGGAGGGACCGGCACCGGCAAGAGCCATCTCTCCATCGCCATCACCGCCAATTGCATCCGCAACCGCGGCGCCAGGGCCCGCTTCTTCAACGTCGTCGACCTGGTCAACCGCCTGGAGGCCGAAGCCCGCGAAGGGCGCGCCGGCAAACTGGCCGACCAGCTCAGCCGCGTCGATCTGGTCGTCCTCGATGAACTCGGCTATCTGCCCTTCGCTCAGTCCGGCGGCCAACTGCTGTTCCACCTGATCAGCCGCCTCTACGAGCAGACCTCGATCATCGTCACCACAAATCTCGACTTCAAGGAATGGTCGAGCGTGTTCGGCGACGCCAAGATGACCACCGCCATGCTCGACCGCCTGACCCATCACTGCGACATCGTCGAAACCGGCAACGAAAGCTGGCG
>NZ_JAOTID010000044.1 GCF_026163695.1 Shumkonia mesophila
CAGACCAACCTGCTGGCCTTGAACGCCACCATCGAGGCGGCCCGGGCCGGCGACGCCGGCAAGGGCTTCGCGGTGGTGGCTTCCGAGGTCAAGAACCTGGCCAACCAGACGGCCCGGGCGACCGACGAGATCGGCGCCCAGATCGCCGGCATCCAGGCGGCGACGCGCGATGCGGTGGCCGCCATCGAGGAGATCGGCAAGACCATCACCGAGATCGACGAGGTCAACTCGGGCATCGCCTCGGCGGTCGAGGAGCAGGGCGCGGCGACGCAGGAGATCGCCAGGAACGTCGAACAGGCGGCGGCCGGCACCCAGGAGGTTTCCTCGAACATCTCCGGCGTCAACGACGCGGCCACGGAAACCGGGACGGCGGCGGCCGGCATGCGTTCGGCGGCCGGCGACCTGTCGCGCCAATCGGCGAAGCTGCGCGAGGAGGTCGACCGCTTCCTCGCCAGCGTGCGGGCCGCATAGCTTTCCTTCCGGCGGACTCCTTCGCTTGGAGCCCGCCGCCGATGCTCCGACCGGCCGCCTCCGAGAGGCGGCCGCGGATATTCCTCCCGCAATACGGGTGCCTTAAAGACATTCCGCAGGCGGATGGAAGACCGGAATAAGGGATGTCCATATATTGACCGAATGGAGGTTCATGGGGCATGTTCAGCCATTCGCCCGGGCGGGCGCCCTTAAATTTTCGGAAAAAACATCTAAAATTTTAGCAATCATCAATTGAAGATCCTCCCGCCCGCACGCAAGAAAACGCCCAGAGGAAGAAGAGGAAGCCACCCGATGAATGGGGATACCCTTACCGACAGCACTGACCGGAATGCCTCTCCCGCCGCCGCCGAACGGGCGTCGTCCGCAGGGGCGGGTTTTTGGCGCCGCCTCAATCTTTCCGACGTCCGCATTGGGCGCAAGATCGGGTTTGGTTTCGCCACCGTACTGGCGCTGACCATGGGGGTGTCGTATCTCGGCTGGAACGGCCAGCAGCAGATCAGCGGCCAGCTTGAGCGGACGGACGCGGCGGCGCTTCTTGCCGACGGGCTTCAGGAGATCCGCCAGGACGAGAAGAACTATCAGATCGCCGGCGCCGAAAAATCCTTCAAGGATGCCACCGCCAAGATCGCCCAGCTGAAGGAGCGGGCGGGGAGCATCGGCCAGCTTTTCGATTCGGGGGCGGATCGGGAATGGATCGCCAGCGTGGAGGCGCAGATCGTTACCTACGAAGCGGCGCTGACCCACTATCACGACCTCGAAGTCAAGAAACGCGCCGCCCTCGACCGCATGCTCCAGAAATCCGAGCAGATGGAGAACGCCTCCAAGCAGCTGCGCACCGACCAGAACGCGCAATTCCGCAAGGTGGTGGAGAACCAGACGGACCTCGAGGGACGGCGCGACACCATGTTGTCGATTTCCGACGAGGCCTCCAAGACGGTCTCCATGATCACCGACATGCTGGTCGAGATGCAGAAGTTCCAGATCGGCGGCGATGCCAAGCAGGCGGAGGATTTCGACCGCTTGGCCTATCGGGTGCAGTTGAGCCTCAAGAACGTCGAGGCGCTGATGGGCGACAGGGAGATGAACACCCTGCCCAAAGAGGCTTCGGACAAGCTCGACGGCGTCCGGGCCGACTTCAAGGCCTTCGCCGCCAGCGTTGTGCAGGGCGCCGCGACGCGCACGGCGTCGGCGGCCGGCGACGTGGAACAGCGGATCATTGCCGTCCGGAGCCTTCTCGGAAAGTTGGCCTTCAACGAACGGATGGAATGGGAGAACCGGACCGACGAAGCGACCATGGCCAAGTTCCGCATGCAGGACAAGCAGGAGGTGATCCTGGCGGCGAGCAGTCTGATCGAGAACGTCAAGCAGGCCCGTTTTGCCCAGATGCAGTACCTGCTCCAGCCGATCGCCGTGAGGGCTCAGGAGGTCAGGGATTGCGTCACCGCCGTGACCGAGGGGATGAACGGACTGCAGGCCAAGCTGCAGTCGACCGAGGAGGGCGTCCAGGCCGCGGCGATCAACGCGGGGGCGGCGGCGTATCTGGAGGAATTCGAAGGGGTCGTCAACTTCTTCCTTCAGCAGGCGGCGGCCAACCGCGAGATGGCGGGTGCGGCGCAGGCGGTGGCCGGCGAGATCCGGCGTGCCGAGGCGACGCAGAAGACGGCGATGGTCGCCCAGCAGGAGCGCTCGGCGCTGCTCAGCGTGACGGGCTCGGCGGT
>NZ_JAOTID010000045.1 GCF_026163695.1 Shumkonia mesophila
TCTTACTGTGTCATAAAACGTGATTTTGTGGTAGGAATGGAGATTCGTATTGCTCGATAGGGGGTGAGCATGGATCTCCGTGAGGCGGGCGGCGGCAGCGAATGGCGATTTGAGGCCTATGTCGAGCATCTTTGCTCGGCGGTGAAGCATGCCGACCGGGCGGGGCCGTTGCGGGGCTATTGCCTGGGACTGCTGTTGCCGGGAGAGCGCAAGAGCGTGGAGCCGATGGCGGCGCGGATAGAGCCGGGGCGGGTGGGGGCGGCCCACCAGTCACTGCACCATTTCGTCGCCAAGGCCGATTGGTCGGAGGAGGCACTTCTGTCGGCGGCGCGCGCCGTCGCGCTGCCGGCCATTGAGCGTCATGGCGCCCTCCGCGCCTGGATCGTCGACGACACCGGCTTTCCCAAGAAGGGCGTGCATTCGGTGGGTGTGGCGCGGCAATACTGCGGGCAACTCGGCAAGCAGGACAACTGCCAGGTGGCGGTGACGCTGTCGGTGGCCAACGACCATGCGAGCCTGCCCGTCGCCTATCGGCTCTACCTGCCCGAGGCATGGGCGGCCGACCCGGTGCGGCGCCACGCGGCGGGGGTTCCGGAGGATCTCGTTTTCCAGACCAAGCCGCAGATCGCCTTGGCGCAGATCAAGGCGGCGCTGACCGCCGACGTGCCGCCGGGCGTTGTGCTGGCGGATGCCGGCTACGGCATCGACACGGCCTTTCGCACCGGGCTGACCGAACTGGGCCTCGCCTACATCGTCGGCATCCAGTCATCGACGAGCCTGTGGCCCCCCGGCACCGAGCCCCTGCCACCGAAGCCGTGGAGCGGGCGCGGCCGGCCACCATCGCTGGTTCAGCGGAGCGGCGAACACAAACCAGATTCCGCCAAGGACGTGGCGGAGGGCTTGCCGGCCGACGCCTGGCAAACGGTGACCTGGAGGGAAGGAAGCAACGCCGTTTTGCAATCGCGCTTTGCCGCCGTCCGCCTGCGGCCGGCCCACCGCGACACCTTGCGCAAAGAGCCCCGTCCGCAAGAATGGTTCTTGGTCGAATGGCCTGGGGATGCGCCGGAACCGACCAAATATTGGCTCTCGACCTTGCCCGACGACATGCCGCTCGCCGCTCTGGTCGACCGGGCCAAGTTGCGCTGGCGGATCGAGCGCGACTTCCAAGACCTCAAGCAGGAACTCGGCCTCGGCCACTATGAAGGCCGAGGGTGGCGAGGATTCCACCATCACGCCGCCCTGTGCATTGCCGCTTACGGGTTCCTCGTCACCGAGAGGAGTCTGATTCCCCCCTCAGGACCACCATCCGTCCCGTTCCGCCAGGCGCCTGGCCTACCCCATGGTTACCGACCCCGCGGATCCGCCGGTTCGTCCTGAGCGTCATGTCCGCACGTCGATCGCCACCCTGCGCATCACATTGACCCGCGCCTTGGCCCGCCGATTGGCCCGCTGCCCATGCTGCCAGCGGCCAATCCTACGAAATGAGCACTTTATGACACAGTAAGACTAAGAGATGGACGGAGCAACCGTCCCCACAAACAGACGTTACTGGGGTTAAAAAGATGGAAAACAATAACAACAAGGGCTTTGGCCTGCTCCCCACCGGCTCCCGCAGTTGATATGAGAGTCCGTCAGCAGGAGACGGACGATGAAGAAGAGCAGGTTTACCGAGGAGCAGATTATCGGCGTTCTGCGTGAGCAGGAGGCCGGAGCGAGAACGGCGGAAGTTTGCCGCCGACACGGGATCAGCGAACAGACGTTCTATCGGTGGAAGGCGAAGTACGGCGGTATGGAGCCGTCGGACGCTGCGCGGCTGAAGAGCCTTGAGGACGAGAACCGGCGCCTGAAGAAGCTTCTGGCGGAATCGATGCTGGACGTTGCGGCGTTGAAGGATCTCCTAGGAAAAAACTGAGATCGCCTGCGGCGCGGCGGGCCGCCGCTCTCCGCCTGGTTGGGGAGCACGGTCTCTCGCAGCGCCGTGCCTGCAGGCTG
>NZ_JAOTID010000046.1 GCF_026163695.1 Shumkonia mesophila
GGAGGCACGTCATGAAGAAGCTTTTGAACGATGCATCGAAGTTTGTGGACGAGATGCTGGATGGGCTTTGCCTGGCGCATCCTGAGTTTTACCGGCGGACGGCGCCGGGGGCGCGGATCATTGTGCGTTCGGATGCTCCGATCAAGGGCAAGGTTGCGATCGTCTCAGGCGGCGGCTCCGGCCACCTGCCGATCTTCACCGGCTATGTCGGCAAGGGGTTGCTCGACGGCTGTGCCATCGGCGAAGTGTTCTCCTCGCCCTCGGTGGAACAGATCGCCGAGACCATGCGGGCGGTTGACGGCGGCGTCGGGGTGCTGCGGCTGTATGGCAACTACGGCGGCGACGTCATGAACTTCGACATGGCCGGCGAGATGCTGGAGATGGAGGACATTGCGTCGACCACCGTCCTCTTGGCCGACGATGTGGCGAGCGCCAAGCCCGAGGAATGGCAGAAGCGCCGGGGCGTCGCCGGCATGGTCTACGCGTTCAAGATGGCCGGCGCCAAAGCGGCAACGAAGGCCAATCTTGCCGAAGTCACCCGGGTCGCCCAGAAGGCCGCCGACGCCTGCCGCTCGATGGGCGCCGCGCTGACGCCGTGCACGGTGCCGCTGGCCGGCAAGCCGACCTTCCAGATCGCCGACGACGAGATGGAGATGGGCATGGGCATCCACGGCGAGCCTGGTGTCTGGCGTGGCAAGCTGCGCACGGCCGACCAGGTGGCATCGGAGATTATGGACAAACTCCTGGCCGACCAGCCATTGGCCGCCGGCGACAAGGTCTCAATCCTCGTCAACAGCCTGGGCGCGACGCCGCCGGAAGAGCTTTACGTGCTCTATCGCTATGCCGCGACGCGGCTGAAGGACGCCGGGGTGTCGATCGTCATGCCGCTGGTCGGGCGCTATGCGACGTCGATGGAGATGGCGGGTATCAGCTTCACGATCTGCAAGCTCGACGGCGAACTAGAAAGCCTACTCAAAGCACCGGCCGAATGTGCGTTCTGGAAAGTCTGACCATGGCACTGACAACGGACGTCTTGAAGCGGGCGTGGTCCCGCATCGCCGCGGCAATGGACCGCTGCAAGGACGAACTCAACACGCTCGACGGCGCCGTCGGCGACGGTGATCTCGGCATCACCATGTCGCGCGGGGCGAACGAGGTGATGGAGCAGATCGACAGCCTGCCCGAAGACGTCGGCATGGCCTTCATGAAGACGGCCCAGGCCTTCACCAAGACCTCGGCCTCGACCTTCGGTACGCTCATAGCCACCGGACTGATGGCCGCGGCCAAAGCCACCAAGGGCCGTACCGATGTTCCTTGGTCGGAGATGCCCGCGCTTCTCGATGCCGCGATCCTGGCCATGATGGCCCGCGGCAAGGCGAACCTCGGCGACAAGACGGTGCTCGACGGCCTAGCTGCCATCCAGGCCGCCATTGCCGGCATCGATGATCCCGAAAGACAGCTTGCCGCCGCATCCCAGGCAATGGAGGCGGCGCTCGACGCCTTTCGCGACAAGCCGAACAAGGTCGGCCGCGCCCGCATCTTCGCCGACAAGACCATCGGCCTCAACGATCCCGGCATGATGGCGCTCACGCGTGTCATCGAGGGCATACGGAACTAGACATTCTGCAAGGAGATCATCCTCTATGTATCGGGAAAACATCCTCAAGAAGAAACTTGGCCTCGGCGAAAAACTTTTCGGCCCGTGGGTCTGCATGCCGTATCCGGCCGTGGCCGAAATCCTGGCCTTTTGCGGCTATGACTTCCTGCTCATCGACAACGAGCATGGCCCGGGAGACCCCT
>NZ_JAOTID010000047.1 GCF_026163695.1 Shumkonia mesophila
TGAGAATGTCGCAAGGCCCGACCTTGAATGCGTGTTTGGAGAAGATGCCGCTGATCGCGATCCTGCGGGGGATCAGCCCCGCCGAGGCGGTTCCGGTGACCGACCTTCTGTTCGAAGAGGGGTTCACCATCGTCGAGGTGCCGATGAATTCGCCGCAGCCGCTGGACAGCATCGGGCAGATCGCCAAGGCCTATGGCAGCCGCATGCTGGTCGGCGCCGGCACGGTGATGAGCGCCGAGGTGGTCAACGCGGTGGCCGGGGCCGGCGGCCGCCTGATCGTCGCCCCCCATTTCGATCCCGAGGTGGTCAAGGCGGCCAAGGCGGCGGGCCTTTACTGCACGCCGGGCGTGCAGACGCCGTCGGAAGCCTTCGCGGCGCTGAGGGCAGGCGCCGACGGCCTCAAGATCTTCCCGGCCGAGGCCTGCCCGCCTGCCGTCATCAAGGCGATCCGCGCCGTGCTGCCGAAGGACGTCAAGGTGGTGCCGGTGGGCGGCATCAGCGAGAAGAACATGGCCGACTACTGGAAGGTCAACGCCAACGGCTTCGGCATCGGTTCGAATCTCTACAAGTCCGGCAAGAGTCTGGACGACATCCGCGCCGCCGCCAAGGCCCTGGTCGCCACGGCCCGGCAATTCATGGCCGCCTGAGCGGCGCCCGCTCAAGAACGCGAGAAGGAGACTATCATGAGCAAACGGGTCATCACGTTCGGCGAGATGATGCTGCGCCTGGGCTCGCCGGGCCACGAGCGGCTGTTCCAGTCGCCGACGCTGACCGCCACCTTCGGCGGCAGCGAGGGCAACGCCGCCGTGGCGCTGGCCAACTACGGGCTCAACTCGGCCTTCGTGTCGGTGTTCCCGAAGAACGAGATCGCCGACGCCTGCGTCGCCGAGATGCGCCGCTTCGGGGTCGACACCTCGCTGATCGCCCGCGGCCCCGGCCGCATGGGCATCTACTTCACCGAGGTCGGTTCCAACCAGCGCGGCTCGACCGTGGTCTACGACCGCGACAACTCGGCCATCGCCAATGCCGGCCCCGGCGCCATCGACTGGAAGAAGGTCTTCAACGGCGCCGACTGGCTGCACGTCAGCGGCATCACCCCGGCCTTGACCGAAAGCGCCGCGGCGCTGACCGTGGAGTGCGTGCGTGAGGCCAAGGCCGCCGGCGTCACCGTGTCGTGCGACTTCAACTATCGCGGCAAGCTGTGGAAGTGGGGCAAGAAGCCGGTGGAGGTCATGCGCGAGGTGGTGAAGTACACCGACGTCGCCATCGCCAACGAGGAGGACTGCCAGAAGTGCCTGGACGTCACCATCGACGTCGACGTCACCACCGGCAAGCTCGACGTCAAGAAGTACGAGGCGCTGACCGCCAAGATGCTGGACACCTTCCCGCACCTGACCCACTGCGCGGTCAGCCTGCGCGAGAGCAAGAGCGCCGATCACAACGGCTGGGGCGGCTGCGTTCGGGACAAGGACGGCTTCAAGCTGTCGCGGCGCTACGAGATCACCGACATCGTCGATCGCGTCGGCGGCGGCGATTCGTTCGCCTCCGGCCTGATCTGCGGGCTTTTGACCTATGGCTACGGGCAGGCCCAGAAGGCGCTGGAATTCGCGGTGGCGGCCAGCGCGCTCAAGCACACCATCCCGGGCGACTTCAACCGCGTCAGCGTGGCCGAGGTCGAGAAACTGGCCGGCGGCGACGCCTCCGGACGCGT
>NZ_JAOTID010000048.1 GCF_026163695.1 Shumkonia mesophila
TTAGCAGGCTGTTGAAGAAGTCGATCAGCCGCAGCAGCACCCTTTCCCGTCGCCCTGACGCTCAAGCTGGATGGGCGGGCACGGCACCGAGCCGTAGGAGCAGAACACGCAGCAGTCGCCGGCCTTGGGACGCAGCAGGGCGTGACACGCCTCGCACTCATAGAAGAACTGGCAGGCGTCGGTCGGCATTTCCTCGACCTTGCGGTTACCGCAATGCGGGCAGGTGATCTCGGAACGAAGTTCGACTGGCTTGGTCGGCTGGGCGGTCATGGCACGTCCTCCAGGAGCTTGGGCAGCCGCATCAGGTTGTAGGCGGCGGCGGTGAAGGCGAACGCCCAGTCTACCTTGTCGAGGCCGCGCAGCTTGGTCTTGCGCAGCCCGGCCACCGTCTTGATCCAGCCGAACGCCTCCTCGATGCGCTTGCGGATGCGCTGGCTGGCGGCATAGCCGGGATGGCGGGTGGTCCGGCCGTCAATGGCCGAGCGCCGCCGGCTGGTGTTCTGGGCCACATGGGGGCGAACGTTGAGCGTCCGCAGTTCCTCGACGAAGTCGGCTGCATCGTAGCCGCGATCGGCGCCCAGCGTGATGGCCTTCGGCCGGTCGGCCAATGGCTCGATCATGTCCAGGGCCGCCAGCCGCTCGGCATGGCCGGAGACGCGGGTCAGCCGGGTGTCGACGATCAGACCCGAGCGGTTCTCCATCAGGCCGTGGCCGATGAAGCACAGCTTCGCCTCCATCCCCGGCCCCTTGCGATACAGCCGGGCATCGGGATCGGTGGCGCTCTCGTGCGTCTCGTTGGACCGCTTCTCGCCCCTGAAGTCGGCCGGGGCGTTGCGCCCGCCATCGCCGCCGCCGTCGTCCTTGCCCGATCCCTTTGGCTTGAAGCTCTTCATCGACGCCCACGCCTCGATCAGCGTGCCGTCGACGCTGAAGTGCTCGCTCGACAACAACCGCTTCACGCGCGGCTGCGACAGAACGGCGGCCAGGAACTTGGCGGCGATGTCGCCTTCCAGCAGGCGGTCGCGGTTCTTCGAAAACGTCGAATGGTCCCACACTGGATCATCGACGCCCAGCCCCACGAACCAGCGGAACAGCAGGTCGAACTCCAGCCGATCCATCAACTGGCGCTCCGAGCGGATCGAGTAGAAAGCCTGCAACAGCATGGCCCGCAACAGCAGTTCCGGCGCGATGGACGGCCGACCCAGCCCCGAATAGAGCGTCGCGAAGTCGCCCGACAGCAAGGCCAGCGCGCCATTCGCCATCTCCCGGATCGCCCGCAGCGGATGATCGGGCCGTACCCGCTTCTCCAGATCGACGTAGGAGAACAACTCCCCCAAACGCTTGTCCGTCCCGCGCATCATGCCCTCGGCCAGTTCCCTCTGGCCGCAATTGAATCACGCCACAGCCGGACAGGCCACTGGGTTTTTCAACAACCTGTTAG
>NZ_JAOTID010000049.1 GCF_026163695.1 Shumkonia mesophila
CTCATCGCCAAAATCGAGGGCCGTCACGAGGACGTCCCCTTCGAGTGCGAAGCCGAAATCATCGTCAGAAAATCCTCGGGACCGCCGCCGAAGGATTGAAGCGGGCCAGAGCCCCTGCCCCAGCCTGACTACGGCAGTTCGCAGAGGCACCGCGGCTTTCCTGGGGACGAATTGAAACGGCTTTTTCTTCGGTTCAGTTGGTTGCGGAGGAGCACTGGCAACTGCCCAGAATTTTATCGCTCTCCAGAAGGTCTAGCAGGAAGCCGCCCCGATGACGTTCGATGACTTGCTTGTGGCAAGTGATGCCCCCGTCCTTCTGGGGGCAGATACTCTGGCCTTACTGCTTTACCGCGCCGGCGGTTAACCCGCTGACGAGGAACTTCCTCAACAGGAGGGAAAATAGCAGCACGGGCGCCATGATCAGTGTGGCGCCCGCGGCGATCTTGCCCCACTCCCAGCCCTCGTAGTTCATGAAGTTGACGACCTGGATAGGTGCAGTCGCGGCGTTGGTACGGGTCAGGATGAGGGCGAAGAAAAAGTCGTTCCAGGAATAGAGGAAGCACAGGATCGCGGTCGTCACCAGGGCCGGCCCCGAGAGCGGCAGGATGATCGCGGTGAAGGCCTTCCACAAATCGGCACCATCAATCAGGGCTGCCTCCTCAAGCGCCGGGGGAATGCCCTCGAAGAAGTTTCGCATCAGCCACACCACCAGCGAAAGGTTGAACGTGAGATAGATGACGATGAGGCCGGGGAGCGTGTCGAGCAGGCCGATCATGCGATAGAGCAGGAAGTACGGAATGGTGAAGGCGATCGGCGGCAGCATGCGAGACAGCAGGATCAGGATCGACACCAAGCGGCTCTTGCGGCTGAACGGCCGCGCCAAAGCGTAGGCCCCTGGGACCCCGATCACCAGGGCGAGTGCGGTCGAGACCGTGCTAGCGATCGCGCTGTTGGCGAACGAGCCTAGGAACTTCGGGTTCAGCAGTTTGGCGTAGTTCTCCAGGGTGGGATGGAAGAACAAGGCGGCCGCGCCGGCAAAGATCTCATTGGCCGACTTGAAGCTCATCAGCACCAGCCACGCAAACGGGAACACTGTCATAGCGACCAACAGGGCGATGACGGCGCCCGACAGTGGCCGGGGCTTTTTCCCCAGGCGCAGCGGGCGGTTACTCATAGGTCGGCTCCCCCTCGACCAGACGTGCGATGATCCAGCTAAGCACGGCGACTAGTGTCAATCGGCGCCGAAAAGTAGGCCAGGATCGGCGCCGAAAAGTAGGCCACACCGGGGGTTGTGTTTGGCCTGTTG
>NZ_JAOTID010000050.1 GCF_026163695.1 Shumkonia mesophila
TGACATGAGACCGAAGTTTCCTCCGGTCATAGGTAGAGCCCAGGATGGTGTTGATGCCCGATATGGGCGGTGATGGCAAGAAGGGCCGGGGCATGCCCCGGCCCTTTTTGCGTCGCGGCTCGTGCGGCAGCTTCCGCCGGCGTGGCGCCGTGGAGGCCGGAATGCGGCCGCACATGGTTGTAGTCGTCCCGCCAGGCGGCCAGAACGGCCTTGGCGTGGGGGAGCGAGATGAACAGCGTCTCGTTCATGCACTCGTCCCGAAGGCGCCCGTTGAAACTCTCGACGAAGCCGTTCTGCATGGGCTTGCCGGGGGCGATATAGTGCCATTCGACGCGGCGGTCCTGGGACCAGCGCAGGATCGCCATGCTGGTCAGTTCCGTGCCGTTGTCGCTGACCATCATCAGCGGCTTGCCGCGGCCGATGATCAAGCCATCCAGTTCGCGGGCGACGCGGATGCCCGACAGCGAGGTGTCGGCCACCAGCGCCAGGCATTCCCGGGTGAAGTCGTCGACCACGGCCAGGATGCGGAAGCGCCGGCCGTCGGCAAAGGTATCGGCCACGAAATCCAGCGACCAGCGCTGGTTCGGCCCCTGCGGGATCGTCATCGGCGCCCGCGTTCCCAAGGCCCTCTTGCGTCCACCCCGGCGGCGGACCTGGAGCTTTTCCTCGGCGTAGAGCCGCCGCAGCTTCTTCTGGTTCATGACAAGGCCCTCCCGGGCCAGCAAAAGATGGAGACGCCGATAGCCGAACCGCCGCCGCTGCCGCGACAACTCCCGCAGCCGCGTTCGGATCTCGCCGTCGTCCGGCCGCCGCGACCGGTAACGCACCGACGAACGATCCGCATCCAGCACCGAACACGCCCGCCGCTCGCTCACCCCATGGACGTCACGCAGGTGGGCGACGGCCTGCCGCACAGCTGCGGGCGTCACCATTTTTTTGCGGCGACGTCCTTCAACATGGCGTTGTCCAGCATCGCTTCGGCCAGCAGCTTCTTCAGCCGGGCGTTCTCCGCCTCCAGCGCCTTCAGCCGCCGGGCCTCCGACACCTCAAGCCCCCCGTACTTGGCCTTCCACTTGTAGAAGGTCGCCTCGCTGACCCCATGGCGGCGGCATACATCCGCCGTCTTTCCCCCGGCCTCCTGCTCCCGAAGGATGCCGATGATCTGTTCTTCCGTGAACCGGCTCCGCTTCATTCATCCGTCTCCTCGTTTTGCGACGGACTCTACCCATTCTTGGAGGAATTTTCCGGTCTCACGTCAG
>NZ_JAOTID010000051.1 GCF_026163695.1 Shumkonia mesophila
GGACTTTGAGGCCACCATCGCCAGCGCTGAGGCGTGGATCTTCATCGCTTCGATCCGCCTCATGCTTCGCCGGATGGGATCTCCGCGTCATGCGTAATCCGAGTTTCGAGTCAGGCTCTCAGGCAAAGGGTGCAGTCCAGAAGTCCGCGGGTCAGGTCCCAAATCACTCCAACGCGCTTGAAGGCGCACGGGCCCCAAGGGTTTTCCCGACCCCCAGTTCGACCGGTTCGTTATCACTACTCAGCCCCTTGTCCATCCCGGCCAGGAACGATCGTCCGGCGGGAAAATAATTTCTACGCGGCTGGAGCCGTGTAACATTCATTGCGGGCAAGGACGGCCCACGCGATCCGCGCTGTTTTGTTGGCGAGAGCCACCGTTACGACTCTCGCTGGCTTGTGTTCGAGCAGGTTGATCTCCCACGCCTTGCAGGCATTCCCTTGACGAGCAAGCAGGGGGACAGCTATATCCGCCGCCGTCATCCTTGCGATCCCTTCGGCTTGAAGCTCTTCATCGACGCCCACGCCTCGATCAGCGTGCCGTCGACACTGAAGTGCTCTCTCGACAGCAACCGTCTCACCCGAGGCCGCGACAGCACGGCGGCCACAAGTCGGCTGTCACGGCTCAACGATTTCTCTCTGTCCACATCGCCGCCTACAATCACTTCAACACCCAGCGCCATCTCATCTCGCGAAAATATCGCAAGCTGTTTCTCTTGGTGGCAATGGCGAAATATGGCGATACCGACGTAACCATCGTCGATATCCAAACGACCGTCGCGTTCACCCATTAACGTGACAATACCGCAAGGAGCGTAGCGATCGAAGCCTGAGGCCCCTACCGGGTGACGTGGGGAAGCCGCTGGTCAAACCAGACATTTCGCCGAGCGGTCGATGGCGTAAAGGCCGCTTCTAATTACTCAAAGCGATGAATGATCCAAATAAGGTCAAAACAAGGAAACGGAATGGCCGCCCCGATACGGTGCGGCCATACTGATTTCGTCAAACGAAAGCGAAATGCCGACGACTACCTTTGCACGCGTCCGGAGGCGTCGCCGCCGGCCAGTTTCTCGACCTCGGCCACGCTGACGCGGTTGAAGTCGCCCGGGATGGT
>NZ_JAOTID010000052.1 GCF_026163695.1 Shumkonia mesophila
CTAGAGCGTTATCCGATCACTCGCGGTCATATCCGGCAGCGGCGAAGTAGTTTTCGCATTCAGTCGGCGTGAATGTATCGATACCGAGAGCAATGGCGTCCCATAGGTCATCTTTGGTGCGGGCGGCGGTCTTTTTGAGGAAGGCCTTGAGTTTTGAGAATGCCATCTCGATGGGGTTGAAGTCGGGGCTATAGGGCGGCAGGAAGTGCAGCTTGGCGCCGGCGTTTTCGATGGCGGCTCGCACGGCAACCGGTTTATGGGCGGGCAGGTTGTCCATGACGACGATGTCGCCGGGCGCCAGCGTCGGGACCAGCACCTGTTCCACGTATGCGAGGAAGGCCGCCCCGTGCATGGCGCCGTCGAGCACCATGGGGGCGGTCATTCCCTCCAGCCGAAGGGCGCCGACGAAGGTCGTTGTCTTCCAATGTCCATGGGGCACCGGCGCCCGACAACGCTCGCCGCGCGGAGCCCGGCCATAACGCCGGGCCATCTTCGTCGAGGCGCCGGTCTCATCGATGAAGATCAGTCGCTCCGGCTCCAGATCCGGTTGGAGTTCGAACCAGGCGTGCCGCAGCCGCAGGACGTCAGGCCGCTGCTGTTCGCTGGCGTGCGCGGTTTTTTTTGAAGGTCAGATCCCGACGATCGAGAAATCGCCAGACTGTGCTCGGCGCCACCTTCAATCCGTGTACCTCGTCCAGGTGCGCGGCAAGCTCGGCCAAGGTGATGTCAGGCACCTCTGTAACCAATGCCACGATCTCCTCGGCATGTCCTTCGATCCTGTGCGAGCGATTATCCCCACCTTGAACCCGTGGCTCAACATGGCCCAACCGGCGCCACCGCTCGACCCATTTGATCGCCGTCGATGCCGCCACACCAAAACGATGCGCCGCCGAACGCCGCGACATGCCGCCTTCAACCGCCAATATCAGCCGTTCCCTGAGGTCTTGCGAAAGAGGTCTCGTCATGCAGGCTGGCCTCCCTCTCCAGCCCACATGTTGAATCACATTCCTCCAAAAAGGGGAATCCCTTTCGATTCTATCCGGTCGGATAACGCTCTAG
>NZ_JAOTID010000053.1 GCF_026163695.1 Shumkonia mesophila
GCGGAGAAGCCGAAGGAGACACTGTCGGACGTTGACCGGGATTCTCTTCACACGTTGCCGTTGTCGATTATTCCCTTTGAGACGCTTTCGCTGCGCCGGGCGCGTTTGATCAAGAACGTCCGGCTGCGCAGCGTTGTCGAGTTGTTTGAGGAGAAGCAGACGGGCAGCGGGCAGATGGAGATTGCCGACGTCGCCAAGGAGTTCGGGTGGCCGAAGGACCAGCCGGTGGCGGACCGCGACATGCTGAGCAAGCTGGCGGCCCTTCACAGCTACGATGTTTACAGCCTGCGGATATCGCTGCGCGACCAGGGCATCGCGGTGAACGGGATCGACGCGTTGAAGCTGTCGCCGGCGAAGAACGCCGAGCTGACGGAATACATGGCGATGTTCACGCGGCCGTTGATTTTGCAGATTTACGGGGGCGCCGACGTTCAGATCAAGGATTTCGACGACGTGATCGCGCTGTTTCGCGACCCCGACGTCAAGAAGGCGCGCGAGAAGCTGGAGTTGATGGCCGAGAAGCTGGAGATCAAGATCTCCGAGGTGCCGCAGTTCCTGGAGGACTACGGGGACATCTTCCTGTCGTTGTCCTACTACCGGCAGTGCCTGGACCACCTGGAGCCGATCATCACGCAGTTTCTGGAATCGCTGGAGGAACTGCGCGCGAACTGGCAGCTTCGCCAGGACGCCAACCTGATGAAGACGTGCAACGAGATCGAGCAGGTGATCAACGGGCTGATGGCGGCGATCACCGGGCGGTTCGAGAACTTCGACCGTTCGACCAAGCAGATGTGGGACAACATCTCGGCGGAGCGCTTCCGCAAGGTCAAGGAACTGATCGAGAGCTACCACACCACCATCGGCGGCGTGCTGTGCGCGCTGTCGGTGAAGATGGACGCCTGGGCGCGGCTGTTTCCGGCCAAGGACGTCGGCGGCCCGGTGCGCCGTGCCGAGTTCATCATGAGCGAGCTCAAACAGGGCATCGAAAACATCCAGAAAATCGAAGATTCCGCCCCCATGCTCTCCCAACTCGACTAG
>NZ_JAOTID010000054.1 GCF_026163695.1 Shumkonia mesophila
TGCTGGGCGGCGGCAAGGCCCTGCTGCTGTCGGCCCTGGTCGGGCGCATGTACTATCTTCAGGTGATCGAGGCCGACAAGTACCGCACGCTGGCCGAAGAGAACCGCATCAACTTGAAGCTGCTGCCGCCGTTGCGTGGCGACATCGTCGATCGGCGCGGCGTTCCCATCGCCGACAACCGGCAGAATTACCGTGTCGTCCTGGTCCGCGAGCAGGCAGGCAACGTCGAACAGACGCTGGACCGTCTGGGCCAAGTGGTTCCCGTCACCGACAACGACAAGCGGCGCATCCTGCGCGAGGTGCGGCGCAAGCGCAGCTTCGTGCCGGTGACCGTGCGCGAAAACCTGACCTGGGAGGAAGTGGCGCGCATCGAGGTCAACGCGCCGGACCTGCCGGGCATTTCCATCGACGAGGGCCAGAGCCGCCATTACCCCTTCCCCGAGGCGACCGCGCACATCCTGGGCTATGTCGCCGCCGTCGCCGAGGACGATCTGAATGGCGATCCCCTCTTAGAACTTCCGGGATTCCGCATCGGCAAGGCGGGGGTCGAGCGCGTGTACGACCTGCCGCTGCGCGGGACCAGCGGCAACAGCCAGATCGAGGTCAACGCCTTCGGCCGCGTCATCCGCGAGCTGTCCCGGACCGAGGGGCAGCCCGGCAGCGAATTGACGCTGACCATCGATCTGGAGCTTCAGGAGCTGGTGGCCCGCCGGCTGGGCCAGGTGAGCGCCTCCGTCGTCGTGCTGGACGTCAGGACCGGCGAGGTGCTGGCCATGGTCTCGGTGCCCGGCTT
>NZ_JAOTID010000055.1 GCF_026163695.1 Shumkonia mesophila
CGGGCTGACAGGGACCGCGGAAATGGACTCGTTCATCGTCTGGCTCCTCTTGGTTGAAAGGAGCCAAATGGTCCACCCCGGCCGGACGACGCTCAATCGAGACGCAACGATCGACGGCCTGCCGCTACCTCACCGCTCGCACCCATCCCGCGCAGCGGGTTCGTTCCTCGGCCTCTGACCTGATCTTCCTCATCGTCCATCTCCTGCTGATGAACTCTCATATCAACTACGGGAACCTAGCGGGAGCAGGTCAAGGGAACGCCACCTATGGCGCATATGCGCGAGTGCCATGAGGCTTTCTCGATCGCCGTCCGTGTTGGCTGCGATGTGGGCAAGATAAAACTCGGCCCCCGAACCAGCGCCGACTCCCTGGCAAGGTCGGAGTCCAGGGCGCAGAAGTGTGATCTCCTCAAATGTGCGAAGCAGCTCAATCGGTCAGGGGCGGTCGGTGTCCAGTCACAGGTCAATCAAAAACGGCGGCGCGTGCGACTGGCCTCATAAAATGGGACTATTCCAGGATGGGCCGCTGTGGGGCCGGAGAACGAACCCGCTGCGCGGGATGGGTGCGAGCGGTGAGGTAGCGGCAGGCCGTCGATCATCGGGTCTCGATTGAGCGTCGCCCGGCCGAGGTGGACCATTTGGCTCCTTTCAACCAAGAGGAGCCAGACGATGAACGAGTCCAT
>NZ_JAOTID010000056.1 GCF_026163695.1 Shumkonia mesophila
CGCCATCCAGCGCGTGGTCGACGCCTACAAGGCTTTGGGAATCTAACCAGCAGACATAAACCTCCCTCTGACTCGAGGGGCCGCCGGCCTCCCCGACGGCGGCCCCTCCCTTTCCATTCAGGCGGGCAGTTGGCCTGCCTGTCCGGCGGGGCCCAACAGCCGAAGCCCTCAATCAACGCGAAGGGAGTGAAGAGATGACAGCGACGAGATTTTCCGGTGTTTTGGTACCGGTTCTGACGCCGTTCAAGGTGGACCTCAGTCCCGACAGGGACCGGTTTGTAAAGATCTGCCGGTGGATTCTGGCCCATGGGGCGACCGGGCTGGCGCCGTTCGGTACCACCAGCGAGGCCAACTCGATGGCGGTCGAGGAGCGCATGGAGCTGCTGGAGGCGCTGGTCGACAACGGTATCCCGGGTGACAAGCTGATGCCGGGCGCCGGCACCTGCAATTTGACCGACAACGTCAAGATTGCCCGCCACGCCGTCAAGCTTGGCTGCCGCGGTATCCTGATGCTGCCGCCCTTCTACTACAAGAACATGAGCGACGAGGGGATGTTCGCCATGTTTTCCGAGAGTATCCAGCGCATCGGCAGCGCCGACTTGCAGGTGTACCTCTACCACATCCCGCCGCAGACGGTGACGGGGATCAGCCTCAAGTTGATCGAGATGCTG
>NZ_JAOTID010000057.1 GCF_026163695.1 Shumkonia mesophila
GCCTCCTGGGTCGCCGACTGGATGCCCGATATCTGGGCCCCGATCTCGTCGGTCGCCTTGGCCGTCTGGTTGGCCAGGTTTTTCACTTCCGAGGCCACGACGGCGAAGCCCTTGCCGGCATCGCCGGCCCGGGCCGCCTCGATGGTGGCATTCAAGGCCAGCAGGTTGGTCTGCTCGGCGATGTCGGTGATCAAGGCAACGACTTCCCCGATCTTGTTGGCCGCCGTGGCCAGGCCCTGGACCTTGACGTTGGTCTGCTCGGCCTCGGCGACGGCGGCTGCCGCGATCTGCGAGGCCTGCGTCACCTGGCGGCTGATCTCGGAAATCGAGGAGGACAGTTCCTCGGCCGCCGAGGCGACGGTTTGGACATTGGCCGAAGCCTGTTCCGAGGCCGCCGCCACGGCGGAAGCCTGACGGGTCGTCTCCTCGGCCGTCGCGCTCATCGCCTCGGAGGACGATTGCATCTCGGTCGCCGCCGAGGACACCTGGTTGACCACGGTGCCGACCGAGGCTTCGAAGTCGGAGGCCAGCTTCAGCACGACCTGGCGCTTTTCCTGCTCGGCCTTGCGTTCGGCTTCCACCTGCGCCTCGCGCATGCGGTCCATCTCGATGGTCTTT